>QNAF01000168.1 GCA_003641405.1 Candidatus Zixiibacteriota bacterium
AATCTACCAGTGTTTAGATTGACCCCACAGATTTCCTCTTCGCTACAGCTGTCGTAGTTCCCCTACCCCGCTAAATCCTCAAGTGCCTTCTTGAATCGTTTGTGTCTGCCTGACAGCAATGCGAACCTGCGCTCCTGCTTTGCTCCTTTGGCGCGAATGACTTTGATCAGCGCCGCCCTCTCAGTCTTGCTCCATTTGGCCAGATCCGGAATATTTGCTATCAACGGCGCCAGCTTCTCAAGCGCCGTAATTTCACTCGGCGACCATTTCTTCCAGTCGCGCGCTTTCAGTACCGAGGTCACATGCTCTACAGACTTGCGGGTCATCAGTGCGCGATTACCGTTGAACTTCTCGGCGGCGTATTTTGTGATCAGGTAACCGAGATTCACAATTGACAACTCGCTCCAGTCATCCATGCGGCCCGTGTCCATGTGCAGGAAGACGTCGGTCTTGGAGAGCCGTTTGAGCATGTTGATTGGTGAGCGATAACCATTCTTGCTCTTGATCGTCGCGTATTCCAACTCGGCAAGTTTGCGGATGCGTGGTTTGATTGCGCGGAAACCGAGTTTGTAGTAGAACCAGAAAGAACCCGCGTGTATCGGTTCCATGTCGCCGTCACCCATCTGGCGGCTTCGCACCAGGAAAACTCTCGACCCGAAATGATGATAGAACAGCTTGAAGAACTGCTCGATGATGTACGATGACTCCCCCGACCGAAAGGCCGGGAACACATTAATTGCAATCTCCACCCGGTCGAACAGCGTAGCGCTGATGCCGTAGCCTATCGGCAGACCGTTTCGGATGAGCATAGCGCCGAAATTGGACTCCAGCGGCAGGCGGATCTCCGGCACCGTTCCGAATATGGCAATCTGGATTCCGCGACCCGGCTCGTAGACGTAAACTTCGGCCGGATTAGCAAACGTGATCGGAAACAGCTCGCGATAACGAACCGCCAGAACTTCGTTGATAGCCTGCACATACTTCTTGCCATCGCGCACAGAGAGCCTTCGCAACGGAACGGGCGGTTTCAGTATTTCGCGGCGGAGATCCTTCGCGCGGCTGCGCGTACCTTTTTGGTAGTAGATTCTTCCTCTTGGCAGGCGTTTGAGTGTACAGGACGCCGCTGAGTCTGTCAGATCCCAGGACATTGTCAGGTTAAGGTTCTCGAAAAGATACTGCTGGACTTCGCGCGTAAGTCCCGATGAAGTGAACAGCTTAACGAGCGTTTCAAGATCACTGCTTGTCCGGTTGCCCCTGGCCATTGCCAGCCAGTCGTTGGTGTCGAAATAGTCATCGTTGTCGAAAATGTCGGTTTCCTGCCATGCGGACACTAACGGAAGGATGCCATCGATACTCTCTATTGTGCTGTCGTCGGCCTGGCTCCAGTCGATCTCAAGCTGCCCGGGATGCCAGTTCAGCAAGCACCTTGTAGCCTCCAGACTGAATAGATGTTCTACCGTGGTATCAACAATCCCGGAGTTGACGAGTTTTTTCCCTCGACGATCACGCGCGAGTTTTTTGTACTCGTCTACTCGCACAGCAAACGATTGCAACTCGGACTCGGCAGCTTTCCTGATTGGGGCGTTATCAGGGTAGGCAAACAGGAAACACAGAAGGTCGTGATATGCCTTCAGAATCCTGGCATCCGCATATTCGCTTTCACTTAACTGCCGGAGAAGCGAGAGCTTCTTCCGCGCGTGTGAGGCATCAAAGCGAAGTCTGAGCGTGTTAAATTCACGCAGGAGGATCTCCGGTTTGCGACGTTTTCGACCAGATGTAGGTTTCTTGGGATGGGCAGGCATATTACACTTGTCTTTCAGGGTTTGTTGAGATCATAACGCTGAGCCGTCCTGTGAATAACACCATCGCGGCTCGTGATGACGTTAAGCAGCGAGTGTGCCGATTGCAAGAAGTTTTCTGGGGAAAGCACGAAATCAAAGAAGCTAAGTCGCTGAGTGCCATAACACTGCTTTGGTGCCGACGCTCTTGGACTTTTCGGTCTTTCTTCGTTGCCAACCTGTCACATCGATATTACCTTTGTTGCTTGAATTATCGAGTTACGTTGATCCCCGATTGGATCAACCGGATCGAGACAATAGCAGAGAACTATCCTCATTGAGCTACCAGGAGAAACGGTATGTATTTTGACTTGTTGAGCGACAGGGATATGAAGGCCATTGACGCTCTAATCAAATCGTATGGCGGTGCGAAGAAAATCTGCAATACGATCAAATCCAGGCGAGAGTATGAAACCAGAAAGAAGATAGCCGGCGAAAAGGGCTTCGGCGAAATGCTGGAGAAGGCCGAGGGCTATGCGGCAAAGTTTCCGAAGGTTGAGGACTTCATCGCAAAAGAAGATCTGAAGGTGACCAAGCCGGGAATCTGCACTACTCAGGTGTCAGGCTTCCAGGGCTCACATGTAACGTTTGACTGCATGCGACGACTTGCCGAGGACGGCAATGTCTTCTCGTCCTCCGAGATGATTTCCGTGGTGGCGCTGACAGAGCATTATGTTTACTCAGGAGATCTGATGGTCACCCTGGCTATGGCCGAGAATATTATAGGGGCCGACAAGTTCTGCTCGACATGCATGGTCGGTATCCCATGGCCAGAGGAAAGGTTCGCAAAGATAGAGAAAGTGACCGGCGAGAAGTTCGACCGGCGAGATCTTGGCGGCGGGCTTTCATCACTGATTCTCAAGAACATGGGCACCCCTTTCGGTAATTTCGGTGGTATCGAAGTCGGTGACTGCAACCACCTGGTCTATCTGGATGCCATCACACGTACCACACTTGAAACCGGAGCCAATTTCTTCCTTAATCCAAGCTGGTCTACGATCGTGGCGGCCTGCTACTACGCCCGGCAGATTCCCGATATAAGCTTCAAGATATCGATGTTGCTCTCCGTTCAGAACACCATTCAATTCAGAATGATGATGAACATTATCAAGGCTTACCTCCGTGACGACGGCACCACCCCCATCTATGAAATCAACATTGGCAACGCCGCCAGCCCGGAGACGTTCATTCAGTGTGCTGAGGATCTCAAGGCGTCCGGGTTGCCGGATGTTTCTCTGACTGCTCACATGAGAATCAATCCTGATTTGGGCATGGAGAATTTCGACTGGACAGAGAACGCTCACAAGGTTCTCGATGCCGGTGTTAACCTGACGATTAAATACGAAAGCGACGGCACTGCAAGACCTTTCGATACAATGGAAACATATTTCCTTTCAGATGAAGAGAGAGGTAATAAAGCTAAGCAGATCGGCGACGTGATCTATCACAAGTGCATCCGGTGTGATAAGGATGTCAGGGAAATCATGCGCCGGGGTCACGAAGCACGATTTGCTAAAATCTCGCACAAAGCATAGGGAGAAAGAAATACAATGCAATTACTACTGATTGGTTTTGGAACGGTAGGTCAGGGGCTCGCTGAGCTTCTGATCGAAAAGGAAGGAACACTTCGAGACGAACACGGCCTTGAAGTACAGGTTGTCGGTATCGCGGATATGCTCAAAGGCAGTATCTATGATGCCGGTGGTATCGACCTGAAAGCGGCTCTCAAAGCTGCCAAAGCAGATAAGAAACTCACCGAGCTCAAAGGTGGTTTCGATGGTGACGCTCTCGCTATGATCAAACAGGCGAACGCCGACATGATGGTGGAGGCCACTTACACGGATATCAAAACCGGTGAACCGGCAACTTCGCACATCAAAGCGGCTTTCGAAAAAGGCATGCACGTGACGACCACCAACAAGGGACCCCTGGCTCTCTTCTACCCTGAGTTGGCCAAACTCGCTGAAGAGAAGGGTGTGAAGTTCTATTTCGAGGGAACGGTCATGAGCGGTACACCAGTCCTGAACCTGATTCGGGAGACACTGGCGGGTTGCCACATCTCCGAGGTCAAGGGGATCCTCAACGGCACCACCAATTACATGCTCTCACAGATGGAAGAAGGAGCCGCCTACGATGACGTGCTCAAAACAGCCCAGGAGCTTGGTTATGCCGAGGCTGTCCCGGACGCCGATGTGCTGGGTTGGGATGCTCTGGCAAAAGTGACTATCCTGGCTAACACGGTCTTTGGTGTCAACGCCAAGCCGGATGATTTCCCCTGCAAGGGGATCACTGAGATCACCCCCGACGCCATAGCCGACGCCAAGTCTCGCGGCAAGCGTTTCAAACTGATCGGCAAAGTGTGGCGCGACGGCGACAGTGTTAAGGGAAGCGTGGGGACTGAGGAAGTTGACCTCACTCACCCGCTGGCCGGAGTCATGGGTGCTACCAACGCCATGACCATTTCGACCGACATTCTTGGTGATGTGACTATAGTGGGAGCAGGAGCCGGACGTGCTGAAACCGGCTACAGCGCCCTGATTGATATTATACGGGCAGGAGGAAAACGATGAAGATGCTGCTTAACGGTCAGTGGGTTGACCGAGATGATAAGATAGACGTTATCGATCCGTTCGACAACTCTGTTATTGATACCGTACCCAGCGCCAACAATGCTGACGTTGAGACCGCTCTGAGCGCGGCGGTAAAAGGGTTTGAGATATCCAAACGTATGTCCGTATATGACCGGGCACAGATTCTCTACAAGGCGGCGCAGATAATCTCTAGCCGACTCGAAGAGTTCGCGACTATCATTGCGCGCGAAGGTTCCAAGACGATCAATGAAGCCCGCAAAGAAGCCGGTCGCTGCGTTAATACCATGACCTGTTCAGCTGAAGAGTCCAAGCGCATTCTCGGTGAGACGATTCCCTGGGATTCATTCCCGGGTGGTGAAAAGAGGCGCGGCTTCTATTATCGTTTCCCGATTGGTGTCGTGCTGGCGATCACTCCGTTTAACGATCCGCTGAATCTTGTGGCGCATAAACTCGGTCCGGCTATCGCCGCTGGCAATTCAGTAATCCTCAAACCGGCCACGGTCACGCCGCTGTCAGCTATCAAGTTGGTGGAAGCGCTTGTCGAAGCTGGTTTGCCACCTCAGGTTATTCAGTGCATCACTGGTATCGGCTCAAAGATTGGCGATCCGCTGGTCAGTGATGAACGCGTGCGGATGGTCTCATTTACGGGTGGCGTCGAAGCTGGCAAGCACATCGCGGGCAAAGCAGGTATCAAAAAGATTGGTATGGAGTTGGGTTCGGACTCGCCGGTAATCGTGTGGAAAGATGCTGATCTGAAGCTGGCCGTGGAATCCTGTGTCTCCGGCTCTTTCTGGGCGGCTGGGCAGAACTGCATTGGTGTTCAGCGACTGCTGGTCCACAAAGACATCTATGATGAGTTCAAGACGCAATTCGTCGAGTTGACAAAAAAATACAAGATCGGTGACAAGCTCAAAGAAGACACGGACATGGGACCGATGATCACTGAGAACGAGGCCAAGCGTGTCGAGAAATGGGTCAAGGAAGCTTCCGATAAGGGTGCCAAAGTACTCACCGGTGGTGGCAGGAAAGGCGCACTGGTGGAACCAACGGTGCTGGAAAACGTCCCCGCAGATGCCACTATCCACTATGAAGAAGTATTTGGCCCGACGGTCAACCTGTACCCGGTGGACGATCTGGACAAGGCCATTGCCGAAGCCAATTCGCTTCCGTACGGTTTGCTTGCGGCCATATTCACGCGGGATGTGGAGGTCGCATTCAAGGCTGCTTACGAGCTTGACTGCGGCGGCGTGATGATAAACGACTCGACTGACTATCGCCTTGATTCCATGCCGTTTGGCGGCGTCAAGTATTCCGGACTTGGTCGTGAAGGCCTGAAATTCTCGCTTCAGGAGATGACCGAACCCAAGGTGGTCTGTTTCAACCTGCCAGGGATATAGTAGGTCAGTCCCCGTGCGGTGCTGACAATGACTGTGCCGGGTGTCCCACCGCTTGCGGTGGGATCAGAGTTGTAGGTCGGAACCCCATAGGCGCTAACTTTAGGTTGGGTGTGGTCTCAGATTAGGACAGTATGCGCGCTTGCGTTTTCTTGGTGTATCGCACAAGTGTCGTCCGAGACTCGCCACCCCAGCCATGATAGTTG
>QNAF01000169.1 GCA_003641405.1 Candidatus Zixiibacteriota bacterium
CATCGTAACCGACCAGGCTGAGCTTGCCCCAACTGCTATGTGGCACCTGCTGCGGGAACTTACCGGAGCGCTCAAACGCAGCTAATATCGCCTTGGTGTTATTCTTGCTTTCGGTGACGTTCGGTTCGTCGAACGGGTTGATGCCAAGATACCACCCGACAACTGCCGTGATTGCTTCCCACAGAAGGAACTGCCGCCCAAGCTCTGCCGCTGAACCAAGACTTATCTCGACTATCGGAAATTGTTTGGCGCCAAGAGCAGCTTTCAGTTTCTTATAGTCCGGTGCTTTCTCTCCCGTCATTCTCAGGAAAACAAACATCCGGTCCTTCGTGTACTGTGCTGCCTTGCCCACCGGCTCGTTGTCGATTGGAATGACGCCCTTTTTCTTCTTACCGGTTGACTCCGCAACCAGTTGTTCAATCCAGGGAACCAACGGTGCTGTTTTCTTCGAGGCAATAAATGTCAGCTTGTCACGGCCTTCTTTTGTCGCCGCATACAGAAGAGCGCCAATCGCAAGCGCCGGGTTTGCCTCTCCCTCACGCTCAACCAACAGCTTCTGCATTGCCACAGCATCGTCAATGAACGCCCGAATGTCGACACCAGCGAAAAAGCCGGGGACGAGACCAAACAGCGATAGTGCCGAGTACCTGCCGCCGATATCAGACGGATTTACGAAGACTTTCCGATACTTGTGTTTGCGCGCGAATTCCTGAAGCGCACTTCCGCTGTCCGTGATAACTGCGAAATGCCGACCGATGTTCTTGACACCGAGTTTCTTCAGGACCCCGATGAAATACGCTTCCTGTGACCGTGTCTCAACAGTTCCGCCGGATTTGGATGCCACGATAAACAGTGTACGTTTCGGTTCGATCTTGCGTGTCAGTGACCGAATGGCAGCCGGATCGGTAGAATCGATCACGTTGAACGACTTCAAACGTGGGTGCTTCCCATGAACCAGCTTAAACAATTCGGGACAGAGCGATGATCCGCCCATTCCCATCAGCACCACATGCTTGATCCGGTCAGCGAATACGGACTTGCCAAACTTCTCGATAGCGCTGATGTGTCTTTTCATCCGGGTGGCCGAATCGACCCAGCCCAGCCGGCCAGCGATCAGTTTCTTCAGTTTCCGATCAGACGTATACACACCGGCCTCTCTGGCCATGATGCGCTGAACGACAGACGCTTTGGCTCCCTTCTTGAGAGCCCTTTTATAGGCCGCATCCACGGCCCCGATCTTAATCTGCAACGATCCTTGTTTCATATCAACCTCGCGAGTATCCCGCTATTTGCTTAACCAATTCCGCACGATTCTCAGCGCCAAAAAACGCAGTACCCATAACAAGCAGGTCCGCCCCGGCATCGAGAACATTACCCGCATTGTGATCGTCAACGCCGCCGTCTACTTCGATCTTCGTATCCAGACCATGCTTATCTATGTACTCCCTGGCGGTTCTTATTTTGGGCAATGCATCCGCGATGAACTTCTGCCCGCCGAATCCCGGATAAACCGACATGACCAGAAAGTAGTCAAAATGCTCAATGAACGGCAGCACGCGATCAACCGGCATGTCCGGATTGATAGATATGCCGGTCTTAACGCCCAACTGCCTGATCTGATCGGCGTACTTGAGCGGCTCGGGATGTACTTCCAGATGGAAAGTGATAAGGTCTGCTCCCGCTTTGACAAAATCCTCGAAATACTTCTCCGGTTCACTCAGCATCAGGTGAACGTCCAGAAAACAGTCGGTCAAGCCGTTGATAGTTTTCACAACGGCGGGGCCAAACGAGATGTTCGGTACGAAATGCCCATCCATGATATCGAGATGAAAAGTGGTAACTCCGGCTTTCTCGGCGCTGGCGATCTCATCAGCCAGGCGGGAGAAATCCGCTCCAAGGACCGAGGGTGCTATCTCTGCCATGCGGCAAGAATACACATTTTAGACCGAGAATCAACCCAATAGATCGTAGGTCGGAACCCCTTGCGGTTCCGACAGGTAGCCAAGTAGGTCGGGACCTTTACGGTCCTGACATTACGATGCTAAGTTGGTAGGGCTGAAGCTGTTAGCTTGTAGGTCGGAACCCCTTGGTGGTTCCGACAGCCGGTATGGTAAGAACCCTTTAGCAGTTTTGCCGACTTGTCAAGTTGCGGCAGGTCTTGCCGTGGTCTTGCGCCGCCGTCTATTCCTTAATAGGCTCCTGCATGATTTCAAACTCGTCAACGAGATACTCAACGAATAGTGCCGTCGGATGTAGTTTCTGTTTATGATCCGCATGCACTTTCATTTTGTTTTGCAGGACATCATCGAGATACTCTTTGTCGAAGAAGAACAGAGTGTGCTGTAGGAAGTCAGGCTTGGTGATAAGACCTAAGGACTTTAGTGACACCCGATAATCGCTCTCGGCTTCACCAACCCCGCACATACCACCCTCCCAAAAGATATCGCCGTCAAAGGCAGACAATTTAAAAATGGGTTTCCAAAGAAGTGGGGCGTCCTTCCCAAAGAGTGATTCCCTGAGGCAATCACCGATCACATCATCTTCCGAGTACGGCATCTCTTCGGTTGCAAGGGAAAATAATATGAGGGAATCCGAATAGAATCCCATCATCGAAAACATTCCAACATCACAATGGGGCTGCATCCTCATATCGTCCACAATGCAGATGTCAAACTTAGAAGCCTCGCTCTCACCGAGAAATGACGTTAGGTTGCTCTGTAGACCTTCAATGACGATCGCATCTAATCGATGGTCCATCTGAATATCAGCCTTCAGCGTCTTCCACTGATACTCGTATGGTCTCCCCAGTGCGGAAGTAAATGCTAAGGAGATCAATATAATAAGAGGCACAATCCTCATCTTCCACTCCGTTCTTTTGATTGTATAGCCAAACACACTACCTAGCAACTTTTTGTCCAAACATAGCGGTTTGCCCCGTTTTGTCAAGGCAATAGCAGAGATTGTCATTTTCCTGGCAGAACCGCTAAAGGGTTCTGCCCTACTCAGAATCAAGCAGGTCGAATTATTCAGCCTGGTTATTACGGACTATCCGCGCACAACGCTGCAAGCCCTCCAACTTCGGGCGGGTCAGTGACGTACCGGCAGTGAACTGGAGAAACTCCTCCTGGCTCGTCAGCTTCAGCACTTCGTCTATGTCGATAAACTCCCCCACCCCGGATTCGGGAAGTAGCTCTGAGTGCTCTGTGAGAACCGCCCGGCAGTTATGCGGACAGACCTCCTGGCAAATGTCGCATCCGAAAACCGTATCGCCCAATTGCGAGGCCATTTTGGAGTCGATTTCTGAAGGCTTCTCAATAGTCAGGTATGAGAGGCACTTTCGGGAATCTATCGTGTAGTCATCGACAATGGCTCCAGTGGGGCAGGCCTCAATACACAAATTGCATGTCCCGCAACGGCCATGGTTCACGGCAAAGGGGTCATCGGATTCAAGCGGAAGGCTGGTCAGCAACTCGGCTAAGAAAAACCAGGATCCGAACTGCCTGCTGATGAGCATACTGTTCTTGCCGATAAACCCCAGCCCGGCCTTGGCGGCTATAGCGCGCTCAAGCATCGGACCGTAATCCACAAGGAATCTAAACTCAGCACCAGCCCCCGGTCCGAGCACCTGGCTGAGCATGGCGACGAACTGCATGCCCATCCGTTCAATAACCTTGTGATAGTCCTTACCACGGGCGAACCGGGCAACCCGACCGCTACTTTTCGGGGTTACTTGACTGTTTGGCTGGTAGTAGTTCAAGCCAAGCACAACTACCGACTGAACGGACGGCATCAGCACCCTGGGATCTGATCGGCGCTCAGGGTCCCTGGCCAGGTACGTCATCTGGTCGTGATAGCCCCTATCCAGCCAACGACGGAATCTCTCGCTTGACTGAGGAATCGGCTCCGGTGTCGTAATTCCGCAGAGATCAAAGCCGACTTCTTTCGCCAGCCGTTTGACTGTCTCGCTATTCAACTGATTCATAGTCGGGAATCTAATGAAAACTCCTCTCCAAAACCACTACAGAACGTTTATCTCAGCGCAGAGGCTGTTGAGAAACCCTGTGCCCGGCAGGTGTCCACATCTGCTGGATGACACGGCATATGTGAACATGTGCCGCGCACAAAGCAGTGTTGTGTCGGGTCCTGATTTCCCGCCTAGGCGGGAGATTGTGACCCGACACGTTACATCATGTCACAGAACAGAGTCAGGTCTCATCCCACCTTGGGCGGAAAAGGACCTGACTCAACTCATGGAGAGGACCTTTTCTAACAAACCCCGAATCATGTCCCATCCCCCAAATTACCGAAAAAAGTAGAGAAAACGGCACAAAACACGAGTGGATTCCCTTGAAATCCAATTTTAAAGTATTATCATATCTGGCCGCAAGAATCAAGATAGGCGGCAGTTTAGATCGTTTTTTAGCACGAGGGTAATGCCATGACTAACATCAATACCGCCAACAGAGCTGCCTTAGGCTACAGCACTATTCCGGATAACCAGATTATCGAGACGGAACACACTTCCGGAGCCCACCACTATGGTCGACTGGACCTTGTGGTCCGGCAAACGGAGGGCTGCTGGCTCTACACTCAGGATGGTAAGAAATACCTGGATTGTCTTGCGGCCTATTCCGCTGCCAACCAGGGACACCACCACCCGAAAATCGTCCAGGCCATAAAAGACGCTCTCGACGGGCAATACGGGTCTGTGATTTCCAACGTTGTCTACACCGACGTACTATCTGAGTTCCTCAAGAAGGCAAGCGACCTGGCTCCACAGATCGGCGAGCGATTCGGCGCCAACGGCAACAAGACACTTCCTAAAAACGGTGGTGTTGAATCCGTAGAGACTGCCGTTAAGCTCGGCCGGTGCTACGGCTACAAAGCCAAAGGAATCGAGGACGGCAAACAGGAGATCATCGTTTGCGGAAACAACTTCCACGGCCGAACAGTAACTGCCGTTTCCTTCTCAAGTACCGCAAAGTACAAAGAAGGCTTTGGTCCGCTTACGCCCGGATTTGTGACTGTCGATTATGGTGATATAGATGCCATCGAAAAAGCCATCAACGATAACACCTGTGCCATCATGGTTGAGCCCATGCAGGGCGAAGGGGGAATGTACATTCCGCGCGAGGGTTTCCTCAGAGGTCTCAGGAAACTATGCGACAAGCACGACCTGCTGTTGATATTCGATGAAATCCAGGTTGGACTGGGACGCACCGGCAAGATGTTCTGTTTTCAACACAGAGGCGTCATTCCCGATGCCCTGATCCTCGGCAAAGCCATCTCCGGCGGCCTGGTACCGCTTTCCGTGCTGATTACCAACACCAAGATCATGGACATGGTATTTCAGCCGGGTCGCGACGGCTCCACGTTCGGTGGCTACCCGCTGGCCTGTGTGGCGGGAATCGCCGCGCTCGACGTACTGATAAAAGAAGACCTCCCCGGCCGAGCGGCCAAATATGGCGAGATTCTCAAGAAGAAAATCGAAGACATCGCCAGCCGGTCATCTCATGTCAAGGAAGTGCGTGGACGCGGACTGTTTATTGGCATCGAAGTCAAGAACGGCGACGCCATGGTCTACTGCCGGAAACTTCTCGAACTCGGCGTGCTGGCCAACGACAGCCACGGTCATACAATCCGAATCTCGCCACCGCTGATCATTACCGAAAAAGAGATTGATTACCTGGTGGAACGACTGGAGAAAGTACTGGTCGACTGACCGTTATCAAAATCGATCAAGTCAAGGCGGCTCTTAACAGGGCCACCTTTTTTTTGTTAACGTGAGCAGCAGACGTCCAGAGATTATCTCAATAATCACGTAGCAACAGTAGGTCAGGTTCCGAACATGGTCCGTTGAAGTGAGAAACCCGACATTTTCATTGACTGTCACCCTGAGCCTGTCGAAGGGTGAAGCCGTCAAATAGCGCACCATGCTTCGACAAGCTCAGCATGACATTACTACTCTGTGACTGGCAGATGTCCAC
>QNAF01000170.1 GCA_003641405.1 Candidatus Zixiibacteriota bacterium
AAAGCCCCTACTTCGGTACCAGCCTCGACTTTCAGGCGTTCTTCGGGATTTTCGCCCATAATGAACATTTTCTTACCACCGTGCCGGCAGACATGATCCACGGTTCCGGTGATGCTCAGCGTCTTGCCCACGAAGTCCACCGGACTGGTATCGAATTCCGCCAGGGTCACTTCCTGAGCGACCTCAGTGGTTTCTTCTGTTGCGTCATCGCCCCCGCAAGAGGTAATCATCCCGCAGACAGCGATCAGTGAAACGGCGATTCCGAACAAATGCAGTTTTCTAAACATGTCTTCTCCTTGTCCCAATTATAGACTCATAATATCTTTTTGCCTACCAAGCGCTTTTCATGGCGCCAATATATGGTTGAAGTCCGGATTGTCAAATGGAACAGGGACGAGAATAGCCGTTGATATCCTCAGTCAGGCAGGGCCACCATGCTACGCTCTCCTGTTTCTACTTGCCAGTCAATGAGTTCAGATGTATTTTGCTCTTGATATTTGCTTGAGCAACAAAGAAGCGCTTTGAGAGGATATTTCATGAGATTCATAAATCCTGTCATATCTGCAGTATTGATATTGGTATTGTCCCTTCCCATTCTGGCGAGTGAAACCGAAGCCGAAAAACCAGTCTACGTGGATCTCGACGGCGACGGGCTGGACGACAACCGGATTGATTTCCGCGACGGATTCCTTATCGAGGAAGAAGACGCCGAGAGCAGCGGTTCCTCAATGGGTGGCCAGAGTGTGGATTTCTTCTCCTCAGTTGCTGCGGAAGTGGAAATCGAACTGCCACTAACCAACAAAGACCGCTTCTACGAGCGCAAGTTCTCCACTCGCGGGATTAGCAGTAACCGCGGCGAGTTCGGCGGCAGTGCCGGAGAGTCATCGTCTGCAGGGAAAACCTGCATCGGTGGTATTTGTTTCTAACTGTATGAATACAAGGTAATTGTGATGATGCGTATTGTTCTCTCTGTTTTTCTGACGGTGTGCATTTTGGCGTCTGCTGCCGCAGCAGGTGTTGCTGACTACCTGGAGATTGAGGCCAAGGCACGCGCAAAGAGAGTGGGGAACCTGTTCAAGAATTGGGACGAAGTGTCTGACAACTTGGGGATGCTTGGCTTGACAGCCAGAGTGTACCCGGTCTCGATAATGGAACTGAGCGTGGTCACAGAATATACAGCATATCGACATAATAGCAGCTTGAGCAATTTGCTATACCAGTTCAACGCCACCGCAGTGCCGACCTCACAAGATTCTCGGTTTACAATGTATTTCACGGGTGGCTACAAAGGGAATAGCTACAAAGATATTGAAGCCGAGACGGGAGCCAGCAAGAACGATTTCTCCAGTAAGAACTACAATGCCACCGTATCTATGGGGTATGACATATCCCCGACTTTAAGGGCTAGGCTCGGATATACGGTCAAGGTTACCGCTTATCCTGATATCAAGGACACAGTGCTTGTCCCTGCCTTGATGAACGATACGGAGTGGGTGATGATTCCCTTGGAAGTGTTGGTTCCTATGGTTCCTGATCGGCACGATCATGAACTCTCAATCGGTGCAAACGCGAGTTTCCTGGACCAAACTAGTTTTGACCTTGAAGTTGGATATCGCTTCGGACAGCATTCACATATGGTTGACTGGTGGTGGCGGATTCCACTTGGCCAACCATATTCAATCAACCGCATTGGGCGCGACACGGCCTACACTAGCCAGATTGAGAGCAATCTTCAATGGTACTACGTTTCCCCGCGTATCTCTCGTGCAATGGGAGACCGTACTGGAATATCATGTACTTATCATTACCGGAAATTTCTCGATCCCTGCGAGCATTCGTATGTCTTTGGAAGTACAACCGGATTGATTTCTCCTTGGGCCTCTGTCTACGAAGGTGACGGAGTGCAATTATCATTCAAGACATATCTCATCAAGGGACTGACGATTTCCGGGAGTTGGGGGTACTGGGAGAAGACTTTCCTCACTACTCTTGAGGCGATCAATCCCATGACCGGAGAGCTAGACGCGGACTTAACAACGAACTCAATCAAGGAAGGCAGGGGTGACAGGGACGATATCGAGCGTCGTCTGAACCTTACTGTTCTGCTCCCGATCACTACCCACACCGACCTCTACATGGAACCTTCCTTGATATTGGACTACTCAAATAACCACTCCACGATTGCCGTATACGACTATACTGATTTCACTATAACCACAGAATTCAAGATCAAATTCTAATCGCGCGACAGTCAGGGAATGTCCCGCCCCTGATTCCAGGTGCAAGCGCTTGCTGAAAAACCCTGTGTCCGGCAGATGTCCACATCTGCTGGATGAAGCGGCACATGTTGCCTGGCAGTCGGGCAAATCCGTAGAGGCGTCAGGCAGAGACACCTGACGCCACCGCACTCGGACGGTTTTTTAAAAGCCTGATAGAGCATGCCCCGCTGTTCTAAACACCGGGAACTCAGGCCATTCACTTTTGTTCTAAGAGTGCAGTGATTTGGTCCTTGATTAATACCCGTTTATGGGTATATTTCATAAAGCCTCGATTATTACAAACTTGGTCGCAAAATCTACGACAAGGATGACAGGATAAACAATGAAACAGCGTATTTCTATATTTGTTGGGATAGTTTTGCTGGCCGTGCTTATGTCACTGATCACGGCTGAAGCAGCTTCCGCGGAACATCTGTCAACCGTTTATGAAAACTTCTCCGACGATTCTGCGGCGGTGCCCGGATCTTCCGGCAGGGATGACCACTCCGGGAATCTGGTTGTTTACATGGTCGAACCATACTCCAGGTGGGTGGATGCAGAGGGGACCAACTTCGGTTTTGGCTTTCTCAATTTCGCTATGGACCAGTTGTTGACCATCCCTTACGGGACAGTCTGGGAACATACCATGCATTGGGATGCAGCCGCCGTAGGCTATGGGAGCGTTCAGGATACCAATATCATGGCGATCGCGGTGATGTTTGACACATTACCGCATCAAACAGATGCTTTTCCTCCGTACGAGCAGTGGTTCAACGCTTACTATGTAGATGCCGCTGCCGCCGCCACTCCGGGACAGCCGGGGCAGAACGAAACAGCACCCGGTTTTACTCATACTGTATTCGTGGAGGAAGGGACATCGGACACGTGAGGTAGTAGCTGTCCGTCAGTACGGTCCGTACTGGAGAGCATTTACGAGTCTGGTGACTACCCATTTTTTTACACAGCGCTTGTAGGCCCCGTCAATCTTAAGGCCAGAGACCGACTGGAACTGGATTACAACTTCGCCGGGTACCCTTCGACATTTTTCGACGGCGGGTACGATCTCCATGTTGGGGCAGTGTACGATGAAGCTGTTTTCAGGAACATTATTGAGTCCTGCGGAACAAGAGTCGTTCCGCAATTGGATTTGCAGATTCAGATGACATGGCATTCAGTCAATGATATTGAGTTAACAATCCGAGTGGGATACGGCGTTGGTGCGAACGCAACCCCCGGGATTCCTCCCGAGCCCCAGGGACCGGATGAAGGTATCCCCGAACAGTGGTACCTGTTCCAGACAGCTACGACTGATCCTGAGAGTGACGATCTGTATTACTTCTGGGACTGGGGAGATGGAGATTCGACCGGTTGGATAGGCCCTTACGATTCCGGACAGGACTCCAAAGTTAATCACGCCTGGGATGACAACGGTACTTACGAAGTGAAAGTAAAGGTGAAGGATGCCTGGGACGCGGAGACCGACTGGTCCACAGCCAGAACGATCGAGATCGATTGTTGTCAGGGAACTGTCGGTAATGTCGATGGTTCGGGCATTGTCGATGGTGCCGATCTGTCAGTGCTGATCGATCATCTTTTCATTAGTCTCAATGCCCTTGATTGCGTGAAGGAGGGAGACCTGAATCACTCGGGTGCTCCGGAACCAGACCCGATGGACGTTGATGGAGCTGATCTGTCAATCATGATAGATCATTTGTTCATTACCCTGGATGATCTGCTGCCATGTCCGTGAGTTGTGGAGACTCGGTATTGGGCCTATTGATAAACCGTCCATGTGCGGTGGGGTCGGGTGTCTCTGCCCGACGCCCCTACGGGTTCGCCCGACTGCTAGGCAGAGACACCTGGCAGCACTGTGGGTTGGGTTCTTGTGCTCAGCAGATGTGGACATCTGCCGGACACAGGATTTATCAACAAACCTGCATTGCAGGAATGTTTGACAATGACGATATAGTATTACGATCATGTTTTCTTGAGTTAGATGGGATAGGCGAGAATGAAATACTATAAACTATCAACGATGCTGCTACTTGCTCTTGTAGTCGTGTTTTCGACCGTCCTGATGCCTTGTGCATCCGCAAATGGAGCCAATAATTCTTCGCGTGCCGCCTATTCGGGAACTCTTCGAGTATACGTTGCTGAGACGGAATCCAGATGGGACGACGATTGGGGACGACCGTTTCACTACGCTTTTCTTGGATTTGCAGCAGTGGATGAGATCAATATCGCTGATTTGGAAGTCTGGGATACGACACTGACCTGGGATGCTTCTGCTGCAGGTTTCGGTGATGTCACTGAGGGCAACCTGACAGTCTTTGCGGTTCTGTTTAATTCCGCCGGACATATCGAAGATCTTCGACCGGGCTATGGTTACTGGTTTACCGCACACGATGGTGACGCAACTGCCGCGGCACATCCGGGAGAGTCCGGACGCAACGACACCACAGCGGGATTCACTCACACGGTTTTCGTCGAAGAAGGCTCGGCGACTACGTGCGTCAACTGTCCATACGTGGCAGATGCCCTGCATGACATCCATGCGAACGATGGATATCCGTTGCACTATGTGACGTTGGTGGAAGATCGCAGTATTCCTGCTCAGAACAGACTGAATGAATACTACAACAATGTTCCTGTCCCGGTCGGCATATTTGATGGTGGTTATCGTTCCATGATGGGGCGAGACCCTGGTGGTGACACCAGGGGGGAGTATGTCAGTAGAATTGAGGCATGTGGAGCAAGAGTTGTTCCGCCCCTGGATATGCTTCTATCGGTTACCTGGTTGGGTGGTGGCGATTTGGAAATTGAAATCGGAATCGGCAATGGTGCACCGGCCAGTTCGGCTCCGAATGCTCTGGCAGCACCCATCGGTGATGATCTTGTCTCGCCCGGTTATGGTCATCCATATCAAGTTAGCACGACTGATCCGGAAAGCGACAGCATTTCTTACCAGTTCGACTGGGGTGATGGCTCCCTGTCCGAATGGTATGGCCCCTATGCCTCCGGCGAAACCTGCACCCAGTCTTACGAATGGGACAGCGAAAATGTATGTGATGTGCGAGCAAAGGCAAGGGACGTTTGGGGAAGCACAACTGACTGGTCGGCCTCTTTGGCTGTTTCTGTCGAGTGCTGTATTGGCACGATCGGCAACTTAGATGGACTTGGCATAGTGGATGGAACCGACCTGACCATCATGATTGATGTGTTGTTTATCCATCCTACCGTGCCGCTTGCCTGTTGGGGCACTGCGGATTGTGACGGATCAGGCGCTCCTAATCCCGGCCCGATGGATGTGGACGGGACCGATCTCACAATCATGATTGATCACTTGTTCATTGGAATGGACCCAATGCCGCCCTGCCCGTAGAGGCTATGTGTTATTGATGGTTGTTTGCGGGTATTGACCAGCTAAGCGTCGGCCTGACGCACTACCCTGCTTTGGTAGCCTTCTTTGCTGTTCAACTCCAGGTAGTTGTATATACAGATGTCCCAGTCAATGAAACTGGTGATGTTGGCGACTTCGCGAGAAACAACGGCTGCTTTCCTCATTTCCGAGACTTCACATCTGATGTCCTTGTCGGCGAGGTATAATGGTTTGCCGGTTTCCAGGAAGATGCTGGCGACGATGTAGCGATCGAGGTACCGACCGTCTTCGTAGTGTTCTATTGTTCGAAGAAGCTTGATAGCCTTTTTCACAGCCCGCACG
>QNAF01000171.1 GCA_003641405.1 Candidatus Zixiibacteriota bacterium
CAGTTCTATAGCTTCTCTGGCCAGATCGATGTTTTCCTCGATAGACTCTGCCAGGTGCGATAGCCGGTAGTTCAGGCCGTCGAGTTGCTTCTGCAGGTCGTTGTATACACCCTGAAAGAACTCCTTGCTCACCACGCCGTCTAAGTGCGACTGGAAGGCTCTTCTCATACTGGTTTGAACTTTGTCACGTTCCAACTCCAGACGTTCACGCTGATGAGCCTGTCTTGCTCTCGTAGCGCCCAGCTCATGATCCAGGCTGTCTCGAATGAATTCATACCAGTCATGCGGTATTGTGGCAGCGCTCACGATCTGACCGAACTGCTGATCTACATTCCCTCCGGCACATAGGTCACCGGATGGCTCTTCTTGTAACCGGTGCAGTGATAGTATACATACCGGTTCTTCTTAATCTCGGCAGTGATTGCAGAACCGCAGACGCCACAGGTCATGAGTCGACTAAACGTGAACTGGCGCTTTGTGAAACGGCCATTGGATCGAGCCTTGAATGCTCCCTGTACTCTGTCGAATACGAAGCGATCAATGACTGCAGGATGATCTCCCTGGTAAAGCACACCGCTCCACTCGAACTTTCCAGTGTAGAATTCTTTCTTGAGCAGCCGCTCGATCTCGGAACGGGCCATGGTCCTTCCGCTCCGAGGATAGCACAGCAGTGCTTGCCTTACGAATATGAGCAGATCGTCATTGCTGCTGTCATACCAGGGAAATCTTGACATATGGATCACATATTATACCTTGTCTTGTCGGCGTACTGATCATTAATCTTTTGTTGTACCCTGGCTGTTATATTATAGTAGTGCGGTCTGGTCATACCGGATTTGTACTCCCGATTGCAGATTGAATATAACAGGCTAAGACTTAGCCATACGGAGTGCATGATGAGAAAACTCCTGGGACTGCTCGCCATTTGCATGGCGCTCGGATCAACCGCGGCCGCTCAGGGCTTCTACGACGTTGATTCCATCAACATTATTGAAATTGTCTTTGTTGAGTCCAATTGGGACCAGATACTGAAAGATCTGTATGCTGCCGGCAATGAAGAGCGCTTGGCCGGTACGGCATTCATCAACGGGGTGGAGTTTGACAGTGTTGGGGTTAGGTACAAGGGGAACAGCTCATACAACCCTACCCAGGTCAAGAACCCTTTGAACATCAAACTGGACTATGTCCATGACGATCAACTATACGAAGGCTACGGTACCCTGAAGCTGTCTAACGGATTCAAGGATCCGAGCCTGATGCGCGAAGTACTCAGTTATGAGGTTGCGCGGAAGTACATGCCGGCCGGGTTGGCCAACTACGCGAATGTCCATATCAATGGAGAATACATCGGCCTCTACACCAGTGTACAGGACATGGACAAGTTCTTCATGCGAACACACTTCCAGGGCGATGAGAACGCCTGTTTTAAGGGGGAATTGACAGGTCCTCCCGGCCCGGTTACGGTCTGGGGATACTATGGCCCGGATTGGGCTGACTATTACTGGTACTACGAACTCGAATCCGACTCAGGCTGGGCTGACTTGATTGAGTTTTTGGACACACTCAACAACAACACTAACGCCATTGAGGATGTCCTCGACGTTGATCGGCATTTGTGGATGTTGGCGTTCGACAACCTGCTGGTGAACCTTGATGCGCCGATAAACTTCGCTCATAATTACTATCTATACAGAGATGGCAGCGGCCGTTTCAATCCTATCGTGTGGGACTTGAACGAGAGTTTTGGCGCTTTTGATGTACTGCTACCTGATGGGGTACCGTTGGATCTTCAGGCTTTGCGCGAGTTGGATCCATTCCTGCATTCGACACACCCGGGGTACCCTATAGTCAACAAGATCCTGCCTGATCCGACTTATCGCAAGATGTACATTGCACACATGAAAACAATGATTCAGGAGAACTTTGCCAATAGCTGGTACGAAACCAGGGCGCTGGGGATCCAGAGCATCATCACTGCCGACGTGCAGGCGGATCCGAACAAACTGTACTCGTACAGTGCCTTCCTTGATAATGTTGACATCTCAGCCAGCGGAGTTGTCGGAATCACAGAGTTGATGGATGACCGCGCGACGTTCGTGATGTCCCTACCCGATTTCCTGGCAACGCAGCCGTCATTTGCCGGGGTGGCACACACACCATCAGATCCACCTCCAGGATCAACAGTATGGTTTACCGCAGAAGTTAGCAACGCCAATGCTGTTATGCTGGCTTACCGACACGGCTCAGTGAGCAGTTTCAGCAAGACGGCAATGTTCGATGATGGCAGCCACAACGACGGTGCGGCTGGTGACGGATTGTTTGGCATGTCGGTATTGGCCGGATCGTCTGACATACAGTACTACGTCTACGCAGAGAACATTGATGCCGCGATGTTCTCACCTGAGCGTGCCGAGTATGAATTCTACACTGTGCCGGTGACGGCGGATGTGGCGATCAACGAGTTCATGGCGGACAATGAAACGACCATTGCCGATCAGGATGACGAGTACGATGACTGGATTGAACTGTACAACACCACGGCGAGCACTATCTCGCTTGCCGGTTACTATCTTAGCGATGACGCCGGCGATCCGATCCAGTGGATGTTCCCGGACACGACGATTGCGGCCAACGGCTATCTTCTCATCTGGACAGATAACGATGAAGAACAGGAGGGGCTGCATGCCAACTTCAAACTCTCAGCCAATGGTGAATCCATACTCCTGGTTGACCCTAGCGAGGCTGTGATCGATGAGATTGCGTTCGGAGAGCAGGGAGCGGACACTTCCTACGGTCGTCTTCCCGATGGCAGCGACAACTGGGTGTCATTTGACACGCCGACACCAGGTGTCACGAATGGCAGTGCCGGTTGCTGCATTCCACCGACGGTTGGTGATCTGGATCAGTCCGGTGGCGAACTTGGTTTCAACTACGACGGCTCCGACTTGTCGCTGATGATCAATGGACTGTTTATTAATCCGACGACTGGCTGGGACGGGGTGTGTTGGGACGAAGCCGACATTGACTTCAGCGGTGGCCGACCTGTTACGACTACAATGGCAATAGATGGCGCTGACCTGTCGTTACTGATAGATGCGTTGTTTATCGCCCCGTTACATTATTTGAAGAACTGCGACGGTTCGGACAACTGGTAGGCCGTAGGCTGTATCAAGTATGCCCGTTGCATAGTTAACACTATGTCGCGGGTCTGGTGCTGGGTTTATTTTGTGTTCACCGAGGGCCAAAACAGACAAAACCAGACAGGAACAAACAGAAAGACCTGATTTGGCGACATGGGGCGTAATGCGCTGTAGGTAAATAAGTTGTGTGTGTGGGTAATTCCTAAGGAGTCCGACCTCCCCACTTTTATTATTTAGTACGCCTAACATACATTGGTATCAAAGGGTTAGGCGGGCGGCAGAGCCAGCTTGATCTAAAACCTTGACGTATCAGGCTATTTATATATATTAATTATGTAGATGTGTATCAGTGAAAACACATGCTCGTCCACTGCTTACAGTACAACAAACCGCATGGTCTCTGAATCACAGGCCATCGCAAAATAGTATATAGTATATTGAACCCAGAGTCGGCAATGGGAGCTACTGATGCTTCTCCCGATCTCAGATAGTGGTGGATGGACAGGCATATAAACCGATTCAGTGGTTATGGAAGGTACGTGCAGTATGATTCGCTCCGCAAAACAGAACAGAGTGGCGCCATGGATGGCGATTCTTATGGTGCTGATGTGTGCAGTATTGGCTTCGGCGGAACAAGTAACCGTAGAGTACACGTTCACTCGGCCGGATATCCAACAGATAATGTTTGGATCTGACTCCTATGATCGCGTGGTCATGGAGGATGCTCCGAATTGTGCCAACCCCGGCCAACCTCTGCTGCCGGCAACGGGGGCCTGGATTCTTTTGCCGATGGGGGCCGAGGTACAAGATGTTCAAGTTATCCCGGGCAAACGAGTTCTGGTTGGAAGCGGTTATCGAATAGAGCCAGCCGGAAGAACGATCAAGTTGTCTGCCGATCCGGGAACAGCACAGATTCCGGTGCCCGATGTCGCGATCTACAGCTCAAGCAACCCATATCCGAGTACCCGCTTCGAGAACGTTGGTGTGCAGAATCTGCGAGGTTATCGGATCCTGATCCTTAAGCTCAATCCGGCTGAATATATTCCGGTGACCGGAGAACTGTATTACTACCCTCATTTGCGCGTCGGAGTAACCCTTGCCGATGCCAGGTCTGAATCTCCATTCTATCGTGGATTCGAAACGGATCACGATCTGGTCCTCTCCAAGGTTGACAACCCGGATATGGTTGACACCTACGCGCCGGTTCAATCGCGCGCCGGTCGTGGGTACGATCTTCTCATCCTGACGACAACCGCACTGGATGACAATTTTCTGCCGCTTAAGAATTACCACGACGCTACCGGTATGTTAACGGAAATACACACTACCACGGAAATTGGCAGTACTGATCCCACTGATGTTCGTGACTATATCAGGGATCGCTATCTCTACGATGGCATCCAGTATGTTCTTATTGGCGGTGATGACAATATCATTCCAGCGCTTGATGTCTATGCTGAAGGAAACGGTGGATCAGACGTCGAATACAACATGCCCGCCGATATCTACTTCTCCTGCCTTAATGGTACCTGGAACTACGACGGTGACACCCGATGGGGTGAGCCCTATGACGGCGACGGTGGTGGTGCCATTGATCTCACTGCCGAGGTTTATGTGGGGCGCGCGTCGGTTGGCAGCACGACCGAAACAAATAACTTCGTAAACAAGACTATTGCGTATCTGTCATCCTCAGGCTCGTATCTTCAGGACGTGCTCATGTGCGGAGAGTACCTTGGTTTTGGAGGTGTTTCGGACTGGGGCGGCAATATGATGGACGAAATGGTGGACGGATCCTCTGCCAGTGGATATACAACAGTGGGGATATCCTCGACGGACTTCAATATTGACTATCTCTACGACCGTGACTGGTCGGGCAACGACTGGCCTTCCTCCCAGGTTGTATCGCGCATAAACAGTGGGCGACACATTATCAATCATCTGGGTCACGGCTTCAATAACTGGGCATTAAAACTCTACAGTTCGAGTGCGACTAGTTCCCTGTACAACAATGAGTTTTGCTTTCTCTATTCCCAGGCATGTCTTGCCGGTCATTTTGATGGGACGGATTGCTGGGCTGAATATATGACCGTCAAGGACAATGACGAAGCTTTTGCGGTCATCATGAATGTTCGCAGTGGGTGGGGTACTGAAAATACTACCGATGGACCTTCGCAGCGATTTAACCGTGAGTTCTGGGACGCCGTGTTCGGGGAAGGCAAGTTGGAACTCGGACTAGCCAATCAGGATTCGAAAGAAGATAATCTCTACCGGATTAATCAGAACTTCATGCGCTGGTGTTACTACGAAATAACGCTTTTCGGTGATCCGACTGTCGTGTTCAGGAGCCAGGGAGGACTGGCTTTTGATTATCCAAACGGAACTCCAAGCACCACTCTTCCTGATCAAGCGACTTCGTTTGAGGTCGTTGTGAGCGGCGCTAGTGGTGGTATTCCCCAATCAAACAGTGGTCAGATTCACTATAGCGTTAATGGCGGTGCAACGCAGACCGATGCGATGACTCAGATATCTGCAAATCATTACGAAGCCACTTTGCCGGTGCTCACGTGTGATGACGAACTCAGTTACTATGTCAGTGCCGAGGAAACAGCCAATGGTCGTATGTACGATCCTGATCCCGGTTCACCACGCGTGCTTATTCCGGTCAATGATTCTGTTGTGATTTTCGAAGATGACTTTGAGACAAATAAGGGCTGGACCGTGTCCGGTGATGCTTCCGATGGTCATTGGGAGCGCGGGGTACCTGCGGATGGTGCGCGGTGTGATCCACCGACAGACTACGATGGCTCCGGTCAGTGCTATCTGACAAAGAAC
>QNAF01000172.1 GCA_003641405.1 Candidatus Zixiibacteriota bacterium
GAGCATAAGCGTAGATGACGCTCAAGTTTTACGTGGCCCATACGTATGCCGGTCATGAGCAAAAGGCTAAAAAGTATCTTGAGTCGGCGATTATCAACGCCGGGCTGGAGGATAAGTTTGGCCAGGTTCTGGTGCCAACCGAGCAAGTCACCGAGATGAAGCAGGGTAAGCGCTCGACCAGCACCAAGAAGTTTCTCCCCAGCTACATTCTCGTTGAGATGGAGTTGGACAAAACAACTCAGAACCTGGTGGTCTCCACTACCGGCATCACGAATTTCGTCGGCGCTGGTGGAAAGCCTTCCGCGTTGCGAGAGGATGAGGTCAGGCGGATTGCCGGCCAGATTGACTGCAGCCGTACCGAAGAAGTGACCGACGTCCCGTTCCGGGCCGGTGACCCCGTGAAGGTCAACGATGGTCCTTTCTCAGATTTCTCCGGGACTGTTAGCGAGGTCAATATGGAGAGACGTAAAGTGAAGGTGATGGTTTCGATCTTCGGACGACCAACACCGGTCGAATTGGATTTTTTGCAGGTCGATTTGGTT
This sequence comes from Candidatus Zixiibacteriota bacterium, assembly GCA_003641405.1. GTDB lineage: Bacteria > Zixibacteria > MSB-5A5 > GN15 > FEB-12 > B22-G1. The sequence continues at coordinate 543 of QNAF01000172.1, forward strand.
AAGACCAAGGCCTGAAGAACAAACATGCTTTTGGTGGAGCGATAGACAACCGTGGCAAAGAAAGTAGCAGCCCAAATCAAACTTCAGATTCCAGCCGGTCAGGCCAATCCGGCCCCTCCCGTTGGTCCCGCGCTAGGGCAGCGTGGCGTCAATATTATGGAATTCTGCAAGGCGTTTAACGCCAAGACGCAGGCTGGCGGCGGGATTCTTACGCCGGTCATCATTACGGTCTTCGAGGACAAGACCTTTCAGTTTATTACCAAGACGCCTCCGGCCTCGACTCTGTTGAGGATAGCAGCCAAGATCAAAAAAGGATCGGGCGTTCCCAACAAGGACAAAGTTGGAATGGTGTCTGCTGCCCAGGTGCGTGACATCGCGCAGCAGAAAATGGAAGATCTTAATGCTTCTTCAATCGATACGGCCGTCAAGATAGTCGAGGGAACGGCACGATCAATGGGGATTGAAATTCAACGATAAATAGAACTGTTTAGTGATATTCGTTTGAACCTCGGCGTTTTCTTGCGCCGGGAGGGAGAATAAACACCTATGAAACGATCAAAGAGATACAGTGCCCTGCGGGAGAAAATCGACCGTTCCAAGCGGTATTCGCTTGATGAGGCAGTCAAGCTCCTGAAGGATGGTAATCACACCAAGTTCAACGAATCAGTCGAAGTAGCTGTGCGGTTGGGCGTTAATCCAAAGCACGCCGATCAGATGGTTCGTGCTACAGTGTCACTCCCTCATGGGGATGGCAGGCAAGTTCGCGTTGCTGTTTTTGCTCAGGGCGACAAAGCTACCGAGGCAACCGAGGCCGGAGCTGACTTCGTGGGTTCCGACGACCTCGGGGAGAAGATTAAGGGTGGCTGGACTGACTTTGACGTTGCCATTGCTACGCCGGATCAGATGAAGGTTGTTGGTAAGCTCGGCAAAATCCTCGGACCGCGTGGACTGATGCCGAACCCCAAAACCGGTACCGTGACAATGGACATTACCAAGACCGTCAAAGAGGTCAAATCCGGGCGTATTGAGTTCCGAGTTGATCGTCAGTCAAATGTGGCCGTTTCCGTCGGCAAGGTCTCGTTTGAGGAACAGAAGATCGTGGAGAATGTGCATGCCTTTGTGAATGCCATTCTTCGAGCTAAACCGTCCGCGGCCAAGGGAGCCTATTTCTTGGGAGCATCGATTTGCTCCACAATGGGGCCCGGAATCAAGCTGGATCATCAGGAATTGGTGGCCGCCACCAAGAAATAGCCAGACAAGGAACCACCAAGATGCTCAGGCAAGAAAAGACTGAAAACGTTGCTAATATAAAGAAGCTCTTTGAAGAAGCGGAAGCCTACTTCATAACCGACTATCAGGGATTGAATGTCGCTGATATTACCGTTCTTCGTAAAAACCTCAGGGAGAACAAGGTCAAATTCCTGGTGGCCAAGAATACGCTTTTCCGCTTGGCGGCCAAAGAGGCCGGGCAGAAGGAACTGGATGAGTATTTTCTTGGCCCGACAGCGGTGGCGTTCTCTTCGGACGATCCATCTGTGGCAGCCAAGATTCTGTACGACTCGTACAAAGAGAGAGAGCTACCTCGATTCAAGGCCTTTGTTGTTGAGGACCAGATTCATGGTCCCGATCAGATTAAGGCGCTGGCCGAGTTACCACCGAGAGATGTACTGCTCTCGCAACTCGTGTCTGCTGTTGAGGCACCTCTCACTGAGTTGGTTGGCTCGATTGATGGGTTCTTTAGAGAACTGGTTGGCAGCATTGATGCACTTGCGGATAAGAAAAAATCTGCAGCTTAGAAAAACACTGGGACTTTCGAGGGTGATCCCCTGCCCAAGCTTCTAGGTGGTTTGGTCTCACTGCCTGGGACAGGAGTAGCTCTGATAAACGAATTGGAAATAACGATACGCAATAATGTTTGTGAGAGGAAATGATCGTGGCAAACGCGACTATTGATGAAATCATCGAAAAGATCTCCGGCTTGACCGCAATGGAGTTGGCTGACCTTTCCAAGGAGATACAAGAAAAATTCGGCGTAACGGCTGCTGCCCCAATCATGATGGGTGGTCCTATGCCAGGTGCCGCTGAAGCTGTCGAGGAAAAAACCTCGTTTGACGTTTGGCTTAATGCTATCGGTGACAAGAAGATCCAGGTAATCAAAGTTGTCCGGGCACTTACTACCCTCGGACTCAAAGAAGCCAAGGACCTCGTGGAATCGGCTCCTGTAGCTGTCTCTGAAGGCATGACTAAGGAAGATGCAGAAGACGCCAAGACTAAGCTCGAAGAAGTCGGTGCTCAGATCGAATTGAAATAGGTGTTAGTGTATTGCTGGCAGGCGTGGTCCTTTTTCTACATGCCGGCTGTGCAATCGCACGAAGAAAGTAAGGAATCCGTAGCCAAAGTGTTACGATTTACTGGTGAAAAACTGCATGATTAGGCTCCCCTTTGTCCTTGGCGGACAGGGGAGGATGATGAGATAGATGGCAGGATCACCAAGAAGACCGAACAACATTGTCAAGCAGCGTGTCCCCTTTCTGAATATGGTATATTCAGTAGTGGGCATTCTACTGTCTGTAAGGTAACCAGGAGGGTAGTATCTTGACGGAGTCAGCCATGACCAGACACAGTTACGCCGCCATCCCCGACGCTTGTGAGATGCCGAATCTGCTGGATGTCCAGCTTAGTTCCTATAATAGCTTTCTGCAGATTGGTGTGCCGATCCATAAACGGACGGATACAGGGTTGAACCGCATCTTCAAGGAAATATTCCCGGTTACTGACGTTCACGAAAACTACTCGCTGGAATATGTAAGTTATCATCTCGGTCCCTCACGCTACTCTATCAGAGAGTGCCGCGAGCGCAATATGACTTTTGCGGTTCCGCTGAAAGTCACTATGCGTCTGATCGCTCGTCAGGGCGAGAGTGACGAGAAACAGGTTAAGGATATTGTCGAGCAGGACGTCTATTTGGGAGAACTTCCTCTCATCACCGAGTGGGGAACTTTTATTGTCAACGGGGCGGAACGAGTGATCGTCAGTCAATTGCACCGCAGCCCGGGTGTCTTCTTCGATGAATCAATCCACCCTAACGGCAAAAAACTCCACAGTGCGCGGGTTATTCCCTATCGCGGCAGTTGGGTCGAATTCGCTCTTGATATCAATGATATCATGTGGGTCTACATCGACTCCAAACGTAAGCTGCCGGCTACAGCACTGATGCGTGCCATTGGCTACTCCACTGACGAAGATCTGATAGACCTGTATTACACTACTTCCAAACTGAGCTTAACGGCAAAAACGCTTGAGAATCCCCCCGGAGCATTTCTGGCCGAGACGATTATCGACAAGGAAACCGGCGAAATACTGTTTCCGGTGGGCACGCCTATCGATGAAGATGTGGCACTGAAGATCAAGGAGAACGGCAAAAAGTCCATTAAGATCCTTCCGAAGGATGATAAACGCAACGCTTATGTTGTTCTCAATACGATCAAGAAGGATCCGACTAAGTCACGCGAAGAGGCCCTGGTCAAAATATACTCACTCATGAGACCGGGAGAGCCACCCACAATGGAGATGGCGGAGTCGCTGTTGGAAAAGCTGTTTTTTTCCAACAAGCGCTATGATCTCGGTGAGGTCGGCCGGTACATGATCAATCAGCGGTTGGGATTGGAGACTCCGCTGGATCACACTGTCTTCAAGAATGAAGATTTTGTGTCAATTACGACATACCTGATCGGACTGTGCAACGACATTGGCTTTACTGATGATATTGATCATCTCGGCAATCGTCGTGCTCGTACGGTCGGTGAACTCATGGCCAATCTGTTTTCAGTCGGCCTCTCGCGTGTGGCTCGTACCATCCGTGAACGCCTGTCACTGAAAGACCAGGAGAATGTTACTCCCCAGTTGCTGGTCAACGCCCGCACGGTCTCTTCAGTTATCGAGAGTTTCTTTGGTTCATCCCAACTTTCGCAGTTCATGGATCAGACCAATCCACTGGCGGAACTGACGCACAAGAGGCGGCTCTCCGCTCTCGGACCGGGTGGTCTGACACGTGAGCGCGCCGGATTCGAGGTTCGCGATGTCCACCACACGCACTATGGACGAATGTGTCCGATTGAGACGCCGGAAGGGCCGAACATCGGCTTGATAACCTCTCTGGCTACCTTTGCCAGGATCAACAAGTACGGTTTTCTTGAAACACCTTATCGGAAGGTTGTCAAGGGTCGGGTGATAAACGATATCCAATACCTTTCAGCCGACGAAGAAGACCGCTACTTGATTGCCCAGGCCAATGAGCCACTCGACCAGAAAGGCAAGTTCGTTAACGAATTCCTGGTGGCGAGAAAACGAAGCGATTATCCCTCGATTAAGGCCAGTGAAGTTGAGTACATGGACGTCTCTACCAGACAAACAGTGTCGGTGGCGGCTTCATTGATCCCGTTCCTGGAGCATGACGATGCCAACCGGGCTCTCATGGGGTCGAACATGCAGCGTCAGGCTGTTCCGTTGTTGAGGACGGAGGCTCCCGTCGTTGGCACCGGTATGGAGCGCAGGGTTGCTGTTGACGCCGGAGTCGTGGTTCGAGCTAAACGTCCGGGAACCGTCACCTATGTCGATGCTGAGAAAGTAGTCATTCGGCCGAAAGTCAGGCAGAAACCAGGTGAACTGGGATATATCGAAGACGACGTCTATGAACTTATCAAATATAGTCGGTCAAACCAGGATACGTGTATCAACTATACTCCGGTGGCAAGATTGGGAGATGTCATCGCAGCTGGGGACATCATTGCAGATGGTCCGGCTGTAAGCGGAGGGGAATTGGCGCTGGGTAACAACACCCTGGTGGCCTTTATGCCCTGGCGCGGCTACAATTACGAAGACGCCATCATTCTGTCAGAGCGGCTGATAGTCGAAGATATTTTCACGTCCATTCATGTCGAGTCGTATGAACTTCAGGTTCGCGATACTAAGCGCGGAGCCGAAGAAATCACTCGTGAAATTCCGAATGTCTCCGAGGAAGCACTACTCAATCTCGATGAACGCGGTATCGTTCGTATCGGTGCTGAGGTTGAAGCCGGTGATATACTGGTGGGAAAGATCACGCCAAAGGGCGAGACCGAACTGTCGCCCGAGGAACGCCTGCTGCGAGCCATCTTCGGAGAAAAGGCCGGCGACGTCCGAGACGCCTCTTTGAAAGCCCCCCCCGGTATGAACGGTGTCGTCATCAATACACGACTCTTCAGTCGGAAAGAGAAGACTGAGGAAGCCAAGAAGGAAGAGAAGAGAGAACGCGCGGCTATCGAGCGGGCATTCGAAAAAATCCTTCGCACTATCGTCAACCTCCGTAATCAGCGCCTTGGTGAGCTTCTTGAAGGACAAACA
>QNAF01000173.1 GCA_003641405.1 Candidatus Zixiibacteriota bacterium
AAACATATCAACACCGTGTGATACGGCCATAAGGATGTCTTCGGGATAACCCACACCCATCATGTAGCGTGGTTTGTCTTTGGGCAGCAGTTCGATTGTGTGCGCCAGGATTTCTTCCATCTCTTCCTTGCTCTCCCCTACCGAGAGCCCGCCGATTGCGTTGCCTGGGAAATCCAGTTCCACGATCTGCTCTGCTGATTGCGTCCGCAGGTCTTTGTATACCGATCCCTGCACAATGCCAAACAGGCTCTGCGTTTCCTGCGCGCCGATCTCGATGTGCTTTGCCAGGCTGCGTTTCGCCCAGTCATGAGTACGACGGACACCTTCCGCTGCCTGTGCATGCTCCGCTGGATAGGGGACACACTGGTCAAACGCCATGACAATGTCGGCGCCGATAGCGTACTGGACTTCCATGACTCGCTCAGGTGTAAACAGGTGTCGGGAACCATCGTGGTGTGATTGAAACTCAACGCCGTCGTCGGTGATACGGCTGATATGCTTAAGCGAAAACACCTGGTAGCCACCGCTATCAGTGAGAGTTGGTTTGCGCCAGCCGTTGAACTCCGCCAGGCCGCCCTGGGATTTGACGATACCGGCTCCGGGGCGCAAGTAAAGATGGTAGGTGTTACCGAGAATAATCTCGGCTCCCATTTCTTCGAGATTTTCAGCAGTCATCGCCTTCACCGCACCGGACGTCCCCACCGGCATAAAGGCCGGCGTCTGGAATGTGCCGTGCGCAGTTGTGACTTCACCCCGGCGGGTTTTGCCGTCGGTTGTGTAGGGCTTGTAGATCAGACTCTCAGCCAATGACCTTGTCCAGTGCCGTCTGTATATCTTTGACGCCAATCAACTCGATAGACTTTTCAGTAACGTGTTCAAGATTGGCCTCAGGGAGTACCATCGTGCGGAACCCCAGCTTGGCTGCCTCGGATGCCAGACGATTGATCTCCGCAATTGCGCGAACTTCACCGGACAAACCGACTTCGCCGACAACCAGCGTTTGTCCGTCCACCGGTCTGTTCATCAGCGATGAGACAATGGCAACCAGCAAAGGCAAATCAAGCGCCGGTTCGGAAAGTCTGAGCCCGCCGGCAACGGACACAAAGACATCGTTGGTTGCCATCGGGTAATCGCAGCGCTTCTCAAGTACGGCCAGCAACAGTGAGAGTTTCTTATTGTCGATGCCACCGGCGACACGCTGTGGGTTGCCGTAGGCGGCTGTCGTTACCAGTGCCTGCACGTCGATCATCAATGGGCGGTGCCCCTCGCAGACTCCCGCCACAACAGACCCCACCCTGGACGTACGGTTGTCGTCGCTGAGAAAGAACGACGACGGGTTGGTGACTTCGGTGAGTCCGGACGAGTTCATCTGGAACAGACCCATCTCATTGGCGGCGCGGTAACGGTTCTTGGTAACACGCAGCACGCGATACAACTGCGAGGAATCGCCTTCAAAATAGATGACCGTATCAACAATGTGCTCAAGCACCTTGGGACCGGCTACCATGCCCTCTTTTGTCACGTGGCCGACAAGAATGAGAGCAAACCCTGTGGCTTTTGCGAGAGTGACAAGTTGGTTGGCGGCTTCACGCACCTGCGCCACCGTGCCGGGGGGAGAATCAAAGGAGTCTGACGAAACCGTCTGGATAGAATCGATCAGAACGACCGCATAGTGTGACTTGCCAAGCAGACTGACAATTTCTTCAAGATTCGTCGCGTTTACTGCCGCGACGCGTTCCCCATCGACACCAAGTCGTTCGGCGCGTCGCTTAAGTTGTGATAAAGACTCTTCACCTGTCACATACAGGACTGAGAGACCCTGCCTTGAGTAAGCATCGGCCGCCTGCAGAAGCAGAGTTGACTTACCGATACCCGGTTCACCGCCTATCAGAACAGTCATACCCGGAAGCAGTTGCCCTCCGAGCACGCGATCCAATTCGCCGACACCTGAGACGTAGCCTTTCGTGGAATCATGCGATATTCGCGTCAGTGCTTGGGGATCAATGCTGGTAGAGGATCGCCTGGTCACCTTGCCGGATCTTGCTTTCTCCTCAATAAGGCTGTTCCAGGCAGCGCATTCACGGCACTGGCCCTGCCACTTGGGATGCTCGGCGCCACACTGACTACAAAAGAAAGCGGTTTTCGCTTTGCGAGATGTCTTCATTAGCGTTCCTGAATGGGCCCCTGTGCCTCTCCCCTGATGAATTGTGCCACAATCGGATTCGAGGTGATCCTGGTCTCTTCCGGGGAGCCGTCGAATTCAACTCTGCCGTCATGTAGCATGACAATACGATCGGCAATTTTGAACGCCGAACGCATGTCGTGCGTAACTGCAACGGAGGTCACGTTCAGTTTCTTGTGCAGTTCCACTATCATATCGTTGATGACATCGGCGGTGATTGGATCGAGACCTGTTGTTGGTTCGTCGTAGAGCAGAACATCAGGATCATTCACAATCGCACGGGCCAGTCCAGCGCGTTTCTTCATGCCGCCGGATAATTCTTCTGGGTATTTGTCCGCAGCCGAAGACAACCTGACCATGTTCAGCTTGTCCATCACCTTATCGTGAATCTCAGAATCCGATAACAGGCGTTGTTCTTTGAGGCTGAGACCGACATTCTCTTCGACCGTGAGCGAATCAAACAGTGCCGCGGACTGAAAGAGCATTCCGAAACGACGGCGAACTTCCACCAACTCCGCCGTGTTCAACCACACCAGATCGCGATTGTCGAAAACTACTGTCCCTTCATCCGGCTCCAGTAAGCGGATCAGGTGTTTGAGCAGTACGGACTTGCCACAACCGGATTGGCCGATCACCGCGATTGACTCGCCCTTATTTATGGCAATATCCACTCCCTTCAGGATGGGATGTTCACCGAAACTCTTGCGCAAGCCCTGGATGTGAATATACGCCGACTGCATAAGTTTATATCCTGAAGAGTACCACCGCAAAAATGAAGTTGAACACCAGTATCAACACCGACGAGATCACTACCGATGTTGTTGTTGCACGACCGACACCCTGGGCGCCCTGCTCGGCTTTGAAACCTTCATAGCACCCAACCAGTCCGATGATAAACCCAAATACGCCCGCTTTGATCAAACCGTTGATGAAATCTGATAGCTTGAATGAATTCTTGAAACCGTTGAGAAACGTCTCTGATGAAACATCGACGCCAATAACTGACACTACCAAGCCCCCCGCAACGGCAATAAAGTCTGCAAACATGACGAGTAGCGGCATCATAAACAGACAGGCCAGAATGCGCGGCATCACCAGGTAACGTACGGGGTTAATGCCCATGGCATCGAGAGCGTCGATTTGTTCCGTCACACGCATGGTGCCAAGTTCTGCCGCAATGCCGGCTCCCACACGACCGGCGACCACAAGTGCCGATAGCACCGGGGCCAACTCAATTACAACAGCCTTGCCGACGGCTTGCCCCAAAAGACGCAACGGCGCCCCAATGAACTTGAACTGATACGCCGCTTGCCAGGCCGCCACGGCACCGACAAATATGGAGATAACAGCCACGAGAGGCAACGATCTTACCCCTATCACATAGAGCTGCTGAAAAATCACACTTCTGGAACGTGGGATATGTTTGAGTGATAAAACGAACTTACCCAGCAGCAGGCACAAGCCGCCCATGGTGCTTACAAATCGTATTCCTCGGCGGCCAATTACTGCTGGGCCCAGATCCATAGTCAATCCTTAGAATGGAACGTTGCCATCGCCAACAGGGTTGACACCTTCCGGTAAATCCGGACGTCTCGTCTCCAGATTCTCAAAGCGGGCAAGGTTTTTGATGAAACCAAGACGCACGGTACCGGTGGGACCATTACGCTGTTTGGCCACGATGATCTCGGCCCGACCTTCAACCTCAAGATATTTAGGGTCGTTACGGTCAAGGTGCGACATGTACATTTCCGGTCTGTACACCAGGAGCACTACGTCAGCATCCTGTTCAATAGCCCCGGACTCACGCAGGTCAGCCAGTTGTGGCCGCTTGTCTCCTCCTCGTTGTTCAACAGCGCGAGAGAGCTGCGAGATTGCAATCACGGGAATATCCAGTTCCTTGGCCAGCGCTTTCAGGTTTCGGGAGATGATGGCGATCTCCTGCTGCCTATTTTCAACACGAGCATTACCATGCATAAGCTGGATATAGTCCACGATAATGAGGTCAAGTCCATGCTGAGCCATGAGACGTCGTGCTTTCGCTCGCACTTCAAGCGGCGACAGACTTGGAGAATCATCCACAAAGATAGAGGCCTGGGACAGCAGATTGCCCGCGGTCGAGAGGCGTGGCCATTCGGAGTCTTTCAACTTGCCTGAACGGAGCTTATGTTGGTCAAGCCGCGCGCGTCCACACAGCATTCTGAATACCAGCGCGTCTTTCGACATTTCTATCGAGAAAATGCCGACAGTCTTCTTTTTTTCAGGAACAGTAGCAATATGTTCAGCGATGTTCATTGCCAGCGAGGTCTTACCCATTGAAGGTCGACCGGCCACAATTATCAACTCGCTTTTTTGAAGCCCCAGTGTCATCGTGTCAAGATCGTGGAACCCGGTCTTCAATCCCGCCAGGCCGCCTTCACTAAGCTGCATGGCATCAATCTGTTCCAGGCTGTCGGTAACCAGGCTCTTCATGGGAGCGAATCCCTGACGCAGTCGGCTCTCTGAAATGCTGAATATGTTTGCTTCGGCCTGATCCAGAAGCTCTTCGGCGGGCATCTCCAGTGCGTAGCAGCTCCGGAGTATCTCGTTTGAAGTTGAGATCAATCTTCGAAGTACCGATTTCTCCAACACGATGTTGGCATAGGAGGCTACGTTGCCTGTCGATGCAACCTGCTCAGCAAGTTCCACCAGGTAGACGCGCCCGCCGATCTTTTCGAGATGGTTTCGATCCTGAAGCCGACTGGCTACGGTTGTGATGTCAATCGGTTCTGATTGTTCGTACAGGTCAACAGCCGCCTGAAAAATCAATTGGTGTTTGGGGGCATAGAAATCCCGAGAGTCCTGAATGATATCAACTACTCGGTTGATGGCCTCCGGGTCCTTGAGAATAGCACCGAGAATCGACTGCTCGACTTCCAGCGACTGCGGCGGCTGCAGTTGATCAACCTGTTTGTTAGTCTGTGTGCGGTAGGCCATAACGGGTGACTATGTCTCCAACTCTTTCAGACGGGCCATAATAAGCTGCATGTCCGCCCAAGTGTCTTTTTTGTAAGCCTGGAAACGCAGTAATGCGGCTGGGTGATAAGTTACCAGCATCGGCACGCCCTCAAAGCTGTGCCACTGGCCTCGCAGTTTACCCAGGGGAGTTTTGGTCTGAAGCATCGCCTGGGCGGCAATCCGCCCCAATGCGCAGATGAGTTTTGGCCGAATCAGGCGGACTTGTTCCCTAAGATACGGGAAACAGCTTGTCATTTCGTCCGGCTGTGGATCACGATTGCCCGGTGGTCGGCACTTGAGAATGTTGGCAATATAGACATCATCACGTGACATCCCCATGGCCACCAGAATCTTGTCTAACAACTGCCCGGCGCGCCCCACAAACGGTTCCCCGATCCGGTCCTCGTCCGCACCCGGTGCCTCACCGACAAATAGCAGATCGGCATCGGGGTTTCCTGCTCCGTACACGAACTTATTGCGAGTCTCACCGAGCGGGCAGGACTTACAATCACAGATAGCCTGGCAGTGTTCGGCCAGCGATGTATAGCTTGATTCCGACATCAAGTCCATGCCACTCTGAGATGCTTCACCGTCCTGCGATGAGGCAACGGCGTTTGCTGCCGAAACAATTCTTCCGGCATTTGCAAACAGGTTTGCTGTTTCTCTGGCGTCAGCCTGCAATTTTGATCCAACAACCAACTCCCCAACGCCAAAGTCAAGCTGGGCAGCGAGTGCCTGGCGCAGCA
>QNAF01000174.1 GCA_003641405.1 Candidatus Zixiibacteriota bacterium
GATCTATCAATACGTTCTGAAACACCGTGATGTGATGCCTCGTACAGCTCTTCGCTATGCTATCGAGAAAATGCCCCAGTCAATGCGCAAAAAGGCGATGAAGAAATCGGAATAGGACATTATATCCCCGCGATCCTACCAAGTGTTCTGGTGCCCCGTAGCTTGGGGCCGTTGATAAACCCCATAGTGGTGTTGTGTCGGGTCCTGATTTCCCGCCCAGGCGGGAGATTGTGACCCGACACGTTGCATAATGTTACAGAATAGAGTCAGGTCTCATCCCGCCTTTGGCAGGAAAGGACCTGACTCAACTCAGGGACAGAACTCTTTACCAAGCCCCTTGCTGTGGGATCCACGCTCAACGAGACGATCTCCACTCCGACCATAAGAAAACCCCTCGGACCGTGTGGCCCGAAGGGTTCTTTTGATTTATGCGGAAGGCGAGACTTGAACTCGCACGGATTGCTCCACTACCCCCTCAAGATAGCGTGTCTACCGGTTCCACCACTTCCGCGTATCTTTCAGTAGTCAAGCGTACGTTACTCACTACCCGAAGGAGTTTCTTCGGCGTCGCCCGCTGGAGTTTCTTCGCTACCTGTCGGCTCTGGCATTTCACCCGGCTGCACGAGCCGCACGGCGGGTGTACCCGGTTCAGTCGTCTGGAACAAAGTATCCTGCGCAGCAGCTTCAGCTTCGCGCAATTGTCGCTCCATTGCGGCTTCCTGTTCCGCCTGAGCTTTTCTCGTCACAGCGGACTCCGTTACACCCTCAGCACCGGAACTGAATGAGCGCGTCTTACCGGACATGAACGCCAGGGCACCACAGTTAACCATGAACAAAACCGCCAATACCGTTGTCGCCCTGGACAGGAACGATGCCGTACCGCGACCACCAAAGACCGCGCCGGACATCCCGCCACCAAAGGCGGTACCACCTGCCAGACCTTCGCCCTTCGCAGATTGCATCAGGACTACCAATACCAAGCCGATAGAAACCAGCACATGAAAAAAGACCCAAACCGTAAACAACTTTTCGACCTCCGTTAAACGGCCCTAATAATGGCAATGAAATCGTCGGCTTTCAGCGAAGCGCCACCAATCAGGGCACCATCGATATTAGGCTGTGCCAACAACCTCTCAGCGTTATCCGGTTTGACCGAACCTCCGTACAAGATCGGAATCTCCTCGGCGGCGGCGGCATCAACAGCGGCCGCTTTCTTCCGGATAAAGCTATGAACCGCCTCGGCCATTTCCGGTGTGGCGGTTTTGCCGGTACCTATTGCCCAAACGGGCTCATAGGCAATAACTATCTTGCTCAGATCGGCGGCCGAAAAGCCGGACAAAGTGCCCATCACCTGCGTACCGACTACCTCTTCGGTACGGTCGGCCTCTCGCTCTTCCAGCATTTCTCCAACGCAAATGATTGGAATGAGACCGGAAGCAAGGGCATATTTCGCCTTGGCATTAACCAGGTCATCAGTCTCAGCGTGGTACTGCCGCCGCTCAGAGTGGCCCACTATAACATAAGTCGCCCCAACTGTCAAGAGCATCTCTGCCGAGATTTCCCCGGTGTAGGCACCTTTGACATGTTCGGACATATCCTGCCCACCCCAGGCGATATGGGTACCATTTAGAAGCTCCGATGCCCGAGACAGCGATACAAACGGCGGACAGACTACTACAGTGGCCTTGTCATTCTCCGATTCGCCGGCCAGGAGAGCCCCAATCAGGTTCTCCGTCTCGACGATTGTACCGTTCATTTTCCAGTTTCCGGCTATTATTACCCTGCGCATCTCAGACTGTCCCCACTTTGGCCATATCGGTCAGCGCGGCTACGCCCGGAAGCTGCTTGCCTTCAAGAAACTCCAGCGAAGCGCCGCCACCGGTCGAGATATGGCTGAGTTTGTCGTCAAGACCGGCCTGCGAAACTGCTGCGGCAGAATCCCCCCCGCCAACCACCGTGGTCGCACCTTTTGCGGTCAGGTTGGCCAGGAGTTTGGCTATGGCAATGGTGCCATTCGCGAACGGTTTGCATTCGAAAACGCCCATGGGACCATTCCAGACAACTGTTTTGGCATCGGCTAACGCCTCCGAGAAGACCTTGATTGACTCCGGCCCTATATCCAGACCTTTCATGCCATCCGGTATCTTAGCCACGTCAACGACCCTTGTCTTGGCCGTCTCTGAGATATCGGTAGCCACAACAGTGTCACATGGGAAATACAACTTCACGTTGGACTGCTTGGCCTTGGCGATAATCTCCCTGGCCAATTCTACTTTGTCCTCTTCGAGAAGCGAGTCACCGATCTGGTAACCCATCGCTTTGGCGAAAGTAAAGGCCATGCCGCCGCCGATAATCAGGACATCAACCTTGTCGAACAGACTCTGCACGACATCGATCTTACCGGATATCTTGGCACCGCCGAGGATGGCCGCAAACGGATGTACCGGATTCGACAGGGCCTTGCCAAGGTACTGCAGTTCCTTCTCCATCAGAAATCCGGCCACCGCCTGTTCGAAATACCGGGTCACGCCTTCCGTTGAAGCATGTGCGCGGTGGGCCGTCCCGAAAGCATCGTTGACGTAAATATCCGCCAGCGACGCCAGCTTGCGGGCGAACTCCGGATCGTTCTTTGTTTCCTCTTCGTGGAAACGAAGGTTCTCCAGAAGCACACAATCACCCTCGGACAGCTTGTTCACAACATTGGATGCTTCCGGACCGATACAGTCCTCAGCGAACTTCACTTCCTTACCCAGAAGCTCCGAGAGTCGTTTGGCCGCAGGGCGAAGCGACATCTCCGGAACATGTTTGCCTTTGGGCCGACCGAGATGCGAACAGGCGACCACAATGCCGCCTTCGCCGAGGATTTTTTCAATCGTCGGCAACGCGGCGCGAATTCGGCGGTCGTTGGTGATGTTCTGCTGTTTGTCCAGCGGTACGTTAAAATCCACCCGCAGAAGGACCTTGCGTCCGCGGAAGTTAATATCAGAGACTGTTACTTTCTTCATTGCATGATTCCCTATGCCAGGACTTCCTCTTTGGATTTCATCATCATTGCCATCATGTCAACCATGCGGTTGGAGAATCCCCACTCGTTGTCATACCAGGAGAATATCTTGACGAGATTGCCGTGTACGGCTGTCATCCGTGAGTCAAATATCGATCGGTGCGGATTGCCAACGATGTCGATTGAGACTATCGGATCCTCACAGTACTCCAGCGTGCGAGAGAGAGGACCGGACCCGGCAGCATTTTTTACTGCCGCGTTGATCTGCTCGACAGTCGCCTTCTTTTCGAGAATTACTGACAAATCGACGAGAGAACCGTCCGGTGTAGGCACCCGGATCGCGCAGCCATCCAGTTTGCCTTCCATCTCGGGAATCACCTGCGATATCGCTTTGGCCGCACCGGTAGTGGTAGGTACCATCGATAATGCCGCAGCGCGTGCGCGACGAAGATCCTTGTGCGGTGCATCCTGAAGACGCTGGTCGGCAGTGTAGGCGTGGATCGTTGTCATGAATCCTTTTTCGATGCCAAAGTTATCCAGCAACACTTTGATAACGGGAGCCAGACAGTTGGTGGTACAGGAGCCAATAGAAATTATATCATGCTTGTCTTTGTCGTACTGATCAGAATTTACACCGAGTACATACATGCCATCGCCACCTTTGGCGGGAGCTGAGACGAGCACTTTGCGGGCACCAGCCTGAATGTGTTTGGCTGCATCCTCTTTCTTGGTGAACCTGCCCGTACACTCAAGCACGACCTCAGCACCAACTTCGCTCCATGGAAGTTTCGCAGGGTCAAACTCGGCAAAGATTGGAATCTTCTTGCCATCGGCTACGATCTTGTCACCTTCGAGACCGACATTCCCCGGATACCGACCGTGAACAGAGTCGTACTTCAGCAGATGCGCCAATGTTCCGGCATCGGTAATGTCATTGATACCAACTATCTCTACGTCAGTACCTCGAGCCGCTCTCATTACGAGACGACCGATTCTTCCAAATCCGTTGATTCCTACTTTCATGATTCCTCCCTTGAGTGGTTATTCATCTTTCTGCTTTTTGCCTGATGTGAAAAGGTAGTTGACGCCGAGCGTAATCGTCAGCGCGCTATAATCATCGATGCCTATCAGTTTATCGGAGAACTTGATCGGCATATACTGCATGTTCAAGCCCAGAGCTATCTTGGATGCTGCCGACCAGTCGAAACCTCCACCCAGCACATACCCCAATTTGGTTTGAGAGTCTTCGTCAAATGCCCTCCAAACATCACCACCAAGTTCGATCTGGATGTCGTGTCGACCGTAATAAACACCGCCACCGGCCATTAAGTAGGGATGGAACCGACGTGCAAGCGATTCCATCGGGTACAACCGAAATTTCAGCATGATAGGATGAATATGCATACTTCCGTAATAACTGCTTCCATCCTCCTCGACCAGCGTCACCTCACCGCGACTTGCCACCCCACCTGAAATCTCAACCAGTAGAGCCGAACTCAGTCGGTAGGCTACGAAACCTTCGATGTAGAAGCTGCCCCCGTTGAAATCCGTCACGTAGAATGCTGTGGAAGTCGCCCCGCCCACGCTGTCAGCCGGGCTGTCACCCAGATTGGCCCAACCACCCAGGCGAACCCCTGTCTGATGTGAGTTGTAGTACGTCATCTGCACAGCCGTCTTGTCACCCTGCGCCCTGGCGCTCAGGCTGATCGCCAACACTACTGCCAGAATCACACTGATAGTCAATCCATAACGATTGAATCGGCTATGCCTGACGCCCCCGAAAAATTGCTTCATCTCTCCCATTCTTCCTGTATATCGGCCTGCATCTCAAGCACTTGACCCGTCACAGACGGTGCTTTTTTCACCATTTGCGCGGGAATATGCTGACACCTGATCCTCATGGTCAAGTCAACTGCCAATCTCTATATTGTTATACAATATCAGCAGGTTCTCAATAAAAACTCTCCGATGAATCGCTGTAAACCCGCTGGCGAAGTTACGTTAGATACTGGCAATCCACTTGGGGCATCTGACACCTTTTCAACAATCTTTAGTACTCTTGCCAGCGGTAATCAGCCGAAATAATAAGTGCTACCAACGTCCAGGTCAGCACTAACGAAGTTCCTCCGTAACTCAAAAGCGGCAACGCCAGCCCGGTCACCGGCATGATTCCCAGAGTCATACCAATATTAATAACGAATTGAAACAGCAGAACTGCCGTTGCGCCCATCACAATGTTGGATGCAAAACGAGATCGGCAGCGCACCGCGATTCTGATTGCCCGATAGAAAACAAACGCAAACAGGAACAAAACAATCAGCGAACCCCACAGACCGAACTCTTCGCCGAGTACAGAGAAAACGAAGTCCGTGTGTCTTTCCGGTAGGAACTCCAGGCGCGACTGAGACCCACCCAGAAAACCCTTACCGGTCAATCCTCCCGAACCAATAGCAATCTTTGACTGGATAATCTGATAACCGGCCCCTCGTGGGTCCAGGCCAGGATCCAGAAACGTGAGTATTCTCAGTTTCTGATACTCTTGAAGGTTATTCCAGAAGAAGGGGGTGAACATCCCAAAAGCCAAATTTACCACAACCGCCACAATACCCATCAGCATCCCCGGCCTGACAAGGCCAATGATGGCAAGCAACACAGCGAAGTAAATCGCCCACGATAGCCAGTGCGAAGCAGCCACCAGCGATATCAGCGGCGAGACAATGAGAAACAGGTAACCGAGAGACAATCCTGACCAGAACCACAGCCCCAGGAGTATCACGAAGAAAACAAGCGACGTACCAAGATCAGGCTGTTTCAGAACCAGCACTGCCGGTATCGTTACAAGGATGGCCGACAGGGCCAGCCGTCGCTTTGATGTAACAGCAAGTTTGGTATAAGCGAAAAATCTGCTTAGCGCTA
>QNAF01000175.1 GCA_003641405.1 Candidatus Zixiibacteriota bacterium
ATATTCACATAAAGCGTTCGTATCTGTTCGATTTCGTCGTTTTCGTGAAGGCGAGCAACTTCCGGGATGATAGCGGAATTCATAGTTGTTACTAACATCCGCACCAGGTTGGCCGGTCGGACAACTACATCGTAGATCGCCATGTGGCTTGCTGCCAGGTACAGCCAGATCAGGAACTTGTCCATCTGGTTGAAAATGATACCAATAATGCGGCTGATCAGCAGGATCGAGGAATACGAGAACAGCGTCTTGAGCAAGTCCATCCTGATTCGGAATCGCATCGGCCTGAAATATGGCAGCCGGTACCGGACCATAATACCAAGTACCAGCAATCGCAGTGTCGTTGCCCCGAGGATAACAACAAAAGCCAGGTCCATTCGGCTGGTGTAGATAGCCACACAAATAACCAGAACATACTGGACAATCAGAACAGCAGTGTTGGTGACTTTCGATATTACGAACCGTCGCAGCCCCTGCAGAACGGCGTTGAACGGCAGTGTCAGAAACTGGATGAACACGTTGAAAGAAACTATGCGCGCGGCCATGGTTGCCCGCACACGGTCGAGTTCCCCGGTGTCGTCGGTGAAACGAGCGATTATGAAGTCAGCCGCGAAATACATGGTTGTTCCAAGCGCAAGACCGATCAGACCATAGTACAGGAGTGACAAGGTCAAACTGTCCTGTATGCTTTCGTGGTCTCCCTTGGCTTCAAACCGGGCAACGTAGTTCAGGAGAGAACCTTCCATTCCCAGGTCAAAAAATGACAACAGCCCATATGTACTGAAAATACTCAGGAACACAAAGACGCCATACTCGGCCATGCCGAAGTGGCTAATGAGAATCGGTGTAGCTACGAGATTAAGAGCCACCAGTGTAAAAGCATCGACACTCGAAACAATGGTGTTGTTGAATAGGCGCTTCATGACATGAACCGCTCCACAGACTCAAGGAATCGGTCGCATACGTGACCGTCCGGCTTATGCAGGTATTGATTTACAAACTCGTCACGAGCGGCTGTGCTTTCAGACGTGAACTCAAACACTGACGAATCACCCCCAAAGAAACTCGCACACTTATTGCGAAAGTCCTCAAAGGATCGCGACACGACAATCCCGCTGGCGCGGTGAAATGGCAACAGGTCGTCTTTAAGTCGCTCAACGAGCTTATCCCAATAGGTGTAGACAACACGACGTTTGAGCAACATGGCCTCGATAACAGCCGTTGTCTGGAATGCGATAATCAACTCTGATCGCTGTAACAATTCATTCGCCACCGCAGAGCCGCCTATCACACGCAGGTTGTCCCTCTCATACTTCCGCTTAAGATCAACCAGATCAGGTTGCTGGGGATGTGTCTTTATCACGAAGTTGTAGCTCGGATTGACCTGTGCCAGTCGATAAAACTCGTCGTGCGTCTCTGTCTTCATCTCCCACTTCAACCCCTCCGACCGTATCAGTTTGACCGGGATGTAGGCATCGTCCATGTAGGAAAACAGCGTCACAATCGGCTGGGCTTTGTGAAACAACCTGTCTACTTCCTCCCGCTGTTCGCAGTGAAGAAGATCCGATCGCGGCTGCCCGATAACACTGATTCGCTCATCAGTGACACCGATCCGATTCCAGAACTCGCGCTGCCGTTCGCTCCAGACGAATATGTGATCAGACATGAACGGTGCAAACTCACGAATGCGTCTGGCCTCGGCTTCGAAATCGTACGGCGAGAGCGTACCTTCTTTGTCCAGGACAACAGTCTTGACTCCCCTGTCTCGTGCAACACCGATGAATTCCCTCACCCAGTAGAAGATATCAGAAGCAGTCACAATCAAACTGACATTCACTTCCTTACGCAGGTGATCAAATATCAGTTCACATTCCCGCCTATACCTGGCTATGAGCGACGGATCAGCAGTGTCATACGGTACGTGAAGTTCACGCACATCTTCGTCGAAGAATATCTTCGCACCCCGGAACAGTGTTACCGTATCGATTACAACGAGATTGTAATCCTTGTTAGCCAGCGAAAGAGCGCGGACATCCTGATCAAAGAAGTGATTGAGAACTACTATGGTCTTTCGATTCGGGTCAATTGAGACCGACAAGTTCTTCAGATAGCGCAGGGCATGACGTCTATATACAATATGCAACACCTGCCACGGCAGCAGCCACCGCAGAATGCGTTTTGTCAGCTTGCTTACTCTCTCCATCCTTCTTCCTGCCGCGAGACATCCCTGTGTGCGAACAGGTGGCAATCACCCAAGCAGCTCCCAGCTTACCGGTGTCCCTTTTCGAGTGTCATGGGCAATTCGTTTGCCCAGAAACTGATCGTAGTACTTGGGTGGCAAGCCTGACCCTGGTCTGATAGCCCGCAGGTTCTTCTCTGTAAACACATCGCCTGCTTTCATATCGGCAGCTACATACAGAGATCTTCTAAACTGAAGTGACTTCTTTTCCTTCTCGGTCACACCGTAGCTGATCTTCCCCAGAGCTTTCCAAGCCGTCTCGGTCTCTTCAACCAGTGATTTCATCTCATGCGGCTCAAGCGAAAAAGCAGAGTCCACCCCGCCATCGGCTCTGGCCAGCGTGAAATGCTTCTCTACCACAGTAGCCCCGAGCACAACAGCCGCAATGGAGACGGCCAGTCCCATGGTGTGATCCGACAGACCTACCTGGATGTCAAACAACTCACGCAAGTGCGGTATTGTTTTCAAATTGATGCTGTTAGGGTCGGCAGGATAGGCACTAGTACATTTCAGCAGGATTATGTCATCACATCCGGCGTCACGCGCAGCGCGGATGGTTTCATCGATCTCGCTTACTGATGCCATGCCGGTCGAGATAATCATCGGCTTGCCTATTGCCGCAACTTTTCTGATAAGTGGGATATCAGTATTCTCGAAAGAGGCAATCTTGTAGATCGGGTTGCCTATAGACTCCAGGAAATCCACTGCCGTTGCATCGAACGGCGTCCCAAAGCCGACCAATCCCCGCTCGCTGCAACGCTTGAAAATTGGCTCATGCCATTCCCACGGCGTGTGAGCTTCCTGATAAAGCTCGTACAGCGATCTTCCGGCCCAGAGACTCTCTGGGTCATCGATGCGAAACTCTCCCTCTTTGAGGTCGAGTGTCATCGTGTCCGCCGTGTATGTCTGTATCTTGAGCGCGTGTGCCCCGGCGTCGGCGGCCGCATCCACAATCGCCAGCGCACGATCAAGTGACTGGTTGTGATTGCCCGACATTTCAGCAATTACGAAAGGCCGGTAACCACTGCCGATTTTCGCGCTACCGACAGCTATTTCACGCATGACTCTCCTTCGTTATCGAAGAACTTCTCTGCAAGTTCACTCTTGATCTCTCGCCACTTCTTTTCAAAATGGCCAAGCGTCATAACATCCTCGTACTTGCCATTCTTTAAGACATGCTCGACGAGAATCCCCTCCCTGATGAATCCGAGACGTTCATGGTATCTGACACTGCCCTCGTTGCTTGTCAGAGCTTCGCCGACGACCTTACGGAAACCAAGATTCTCGAACAGATGCTCCAGGGCAAAGAACCCCATAGCTGACCCGCACCCTCTGGGGATATCCTCAGCACCAATGTAGAAACCCCAGACACACCGATTGTCAGCCTTGTTGATATCACTGATGTTGACAACCCCAACAGGACGGCCCAGATACTCAAAGACAAACTGCAGATATCTCTCATCTTCCGACACCCGCCGGAACCAGGCGCGATGTTCTTCCATACTGATAATATGATCCGTGTAACTGGCACTGCGTATACGCTCGGAGTTGCGCCACTGGAGCACGATTTCGAGATCATCCTCGCGCATCGGTCGCAATTGGTAATCCTCACGTCTTAGCATGCCTGAACTCCTTCATTGCATCGACTACCAACTCAACACCCGGTTTCAAATCTCCACCAAACAGGCCGCGCGCTGCACGGCTTATTCTGCACACTGCTTCCGGATCATTCAGCGCAAAACTGATGGCGTCTGCAATCTCGTTTTCACTGACTTTGGAAGCATACCCCAAATCCCATGCCGCTCCTGCTGCCGCCATAGCTTTGGTACCTTCAACCTGGTTCTCAGCCACCGGCAGAATGATAGTCGGCAGTCCCAAATAGGCACGTTCCCAAGTGGTGGTGCCACCGGCTCCAAGGCACAGATCGGCTTTCGACATCAATTCGGCAATGTTACTAACCTGGCAATGATACTCAAACATGTCATGGCGTTCACAAAACTCATTCACTGCGTTCTTGTTTGGGTTGGAAGCACCGACAACTATGTCAACCGCAAGGTCAGAACAGCCTGAGGAAAGTATTGCCCGACACGCCTTCAGAGTCTCATTGGCAGAATCTACTCCACCAAAGAACACGAGCAGATGTTTGATCTGACCGTCCCTTTCCCTGCTTGACTCCGCTGCCTGTGTAAACTCGTTGCGAAGCAGTGCGAATCGGGGTCCCGCCAGTACCTGGCAATCAGGTGGCACCAGGTTCTCATACCGGGAACTACCCGACTGATTCAGATTCTGATCAAGCAGGATATCACAGTCATGCTTCCTGTTAGCCAGATCATCTATAACGAATATTCCTGTAACATGGGGTCGCAGGACCTTCTCCCATTCTTCGCTGAGAGCATAGTGATCTACGATCAGCCAGCCAACCTGAGCTTTGAACCTGCTGAGAACTTCCATTGTCTGCGCTACGTCAGTCGCCTGGTTCGTGCCAAGCCAGTGTTTGTACTCGTGACCTGACTGTGTGGCCTTCCGAGAATCGTCCTCAACTGCTGGCAGCCGATGAACTTCGTAGCCCTTGTCTTCGACAAGGGCGCTGACATTACCCGGATGATCGCGACAGACAAAACTGATATCGCAGCCTGTCTCTTTCAGATGGTCAGCCAGTGTCAGGCACCGCATAACATGACCACTGCCAATCTGCAGCGACGAGTCAACGCGAATAACCATCTTCATCGACATCTATTTCTTCTCACTCACTGAAAACCAGCCGTGATATGGTCTGTTAGTTTTGCCTTGCACGACTCAAGATATCCGCGAGTCGCTCAATCACTCTTTGACAGTCATTCTCTGTCAGGTTTGGGTACATAGGAAGGCTCAGCGCCTGCGCATAGTACGCTTCCGCATTTGGGAAATCTCCCGGTCCTGTCCCTACAACACGACGGTAATATGGTTGCAACGGCACAGGAATGTAGTGTACCTGGGTGCCTATCTTGGCCTTCCGAAGCTGATTCATAACCGCTGCCCGGGACAGGCCAAAATGCTCAAAATCAATCCGCACGACAAAAAGATGGTAGGCGTGCATCACACCGGGGCGTACTTCCAGAGGTCGTACTGCCGTCGGGAAATGCTCACCGATAAGAGCACGATAGTGTGTCGCCAGCTTGTTGCGCCGCTCTACCGACCACTGCAAACGACCAAGCTGACTGATACCCAACGCCGACTGCATGTCAGTCAGGCGATAATTAGGACCAAGCACCTGCATCTCGTAATACCACGGATTGGTATCACCCTCAGACGACAGAGCCATCGCATCCTGCTCAAGATGCTCTTTCGTCATGCCGTGATTGCGGAAAAGTCGCAGTTTTCGGGCGAGTTCATCATCCCGAGTGGACACCGCCCCACCTTCGCCCGTGGCAACATGCTTCACGGGGTGAAATGAGAACACGCTCATCAGCGAATGCTCACCACATCCCGCCATATAGCTGCGACCCTCGTGATCATAAGAAGCCCCCAGCGCGTGGCATGCATCATCTATGACAACCGCTCCATGTGCGGTGGCGAGCTTGTGAATGCGTGGCAAATCCGCCGGCTGGCCGGCGAAATGAACGGGTATGACAGTTTTGATCTTCGAATCCCGATCGCGCAACAGTACTTCCTCCAGCGCATCCGGACTCATATTG
>QNAF01000176.1 GCA_003641405.1 Candidatus Zixiibacteriota bacterium
ACCGCCCACCGTACGCTGCTATGGGGTTTTTCAACTAGCCCCTGAACTGAGTTTTCAGAAACCGATTGCATGGCTTCCAGTGTTACGTATATAGATAGTGCAACTGGCTTTCAGCCGTATAAAGAACCAACGATATATCTGCATTGCCGGTAGCTTGAAAGCAAATAGCCTGATAAAGATATGAGTATCCGTACCGAAAAGACGAATATGCCGTTTTTCATGAAAGACTGCGCTCTTATTGCGCGAATGGCGGGTATAGATACAGCTATAAATCTCAGGGAGATGAGAGAGAGGCTGTTGCATTGCCCTATCGAGTCTATCTTTCATCATTTCTGTGAGACTGTCATTCGACCCACGTTTGACGACCCGGAGTATCGGAACGATTTTGCAATCTGGGCCGCAAGGGATCTGCAGGATCGTGTCCTGGCTGAGCAATTGGGAATTATCAACCCTTACTCGTTCCATGATCTCGAAGAAGTGCGGCGCTGCGTCATAGATATTATCGATGACCGTCTCAGCGAAGTAACATACATTCCGTGGGTCAAGATGGACAACGATTTCCGGTTCATGCGTGCTGTCACGGTAGTTTTCGACGCCGGTAAACAGTTTGAGTTGCCGGAAGATCTGGTAGCTGCGTTGCCGGAGATGAGCCTTAGCAGTGTCTACTACCATTATGTCGAGGCCAGGAGGCGTACGGAGAATCACAAGGATGACTTCACGGTATGGCTATCCGGGTTCGGCAGTGGAACGGAAGGTCTGATCGAAGCTCTGGGATGTATCGACTTCTATTTCATGAGTCTTCCGGAGCTGAAGGCATGTCTTGTTCGTGCGGTGGCGCAGTTTAAGGGGGAACCGGCAATTGGATAAAGTACTCGACTACTACGAGCCGGTGGTTGGCGAAAACGCGATTTCACAACTGCGGCAACTGGCCAGGGATCTTCAGGGCGCAAGGGTGGTGCATGTCAACTCCACGCGAGTTGGCGGCGGCGTAGCCGAGATTCTTGGATGGCTGGTTCCGCTGATGGAAGATCTTGGTCTTGATACTTCGTGGGAAATTGTCGAAGGTGCCCCGGAGTTCTATCAAATAACCAAGTCTTTCCTAAAAGCTCTTCAGGGCAACAAGGTTCCCCTGACACGGCGAATGCTCGATACCTACGAAAAGACCTCTGAGGAGAACGCTGAACGTCTCAGACCGACGCTTGAAGATGCCGATTTTGTTTTCATTCATGATCCTCAACCGGCGGCGCTGTTTGATTTGTGTCCCAACCGCAAGGGGATCTGGGTGTGGCGCTGTCATATTGACGTCAGCCATCCGAATCGAAAATACTGGACCTATCTGAGATCAAGAGTCAGTCAGTATCATGCTTCGATTTTCTCGATGCCGGAGTTTGCACAGAGCCTGCCGCACCCGCAGTTTCTCATCGCCCCCAGCATTGACCCGCTCAGTCAGAAGAACTGCGAGTTGGTCGATGGCGAGGTCAGCAGTACTCTCATGCATCTGGGTATTCCGAGTGATCTTCCGATCCTGACACAGATATCGCGGTTTGATCGTTTCAAAGACCCGGTTGGCGTAATTGAGGCGTTCGATCTTCTGGGGCAGTCAACGCCGGCGCGTCTTGTGCTTGCTGGTGGTGGTGCTACGGATGATCCCGAAGGCGCGGCGGTTCTGAAAGAAGTCCGTGACGCCGCCAACGGGAACGGCCGGATTCACATACTGGAATTACCTTCGGATGCACACCGAACAATCAACGCTCTGCAGCGTGCCTCGACGCTCGTGATCCAGAAGTCAACGAAAGAGGGCTTTGGCCTTACGGTGACGGAAGCGTTATGGAAGAGCAAACCGGTTATTGGTGGCAATGTTGGCGGTATTCGCCAGCAGGTTCACAATCACCACACCGGCTACCTGGTCAACAGTCCGCAGGGTGCTGCCCTGCGTGTCCAGGAACTGCTTCGCAACCCGGTTCGAATCCGCCAGATTGGGGAGAGGGCTACCAAGTTCGTCAAGGAAAACTATCTGCTCAACCGCCATTTGCGGGAATACCTGACATTGATGTTAGGCGTCAGACGTGGTTTGACTAACCACCTTATGACGAACTAAATTGGACCAATGCAAGTTCTTAACCCACGTTTTAACATCGACAGTTTTTTTGGTGCGGTAGCGTCGGCGGACGAAACCGCCCTTCTTCTGGACTACGATGGTACCCTGGCGCCATTCCGGCCCGAGCGTGACAAAGCAATTCCCTACGATGGTATAAGAGAACGACTGGATCATCTGAATAGACTATCCGAATGCAGATTGGTGATTATCAGCGGTCGTGCGACAGCCGAATTGGTTCCCTTGCTGGGAATGGAGCGGCAGCCAGAGATTTGGGGCTGTCACGGGGGCGAGCGTCTTTTGCCCGACGGCACGATCACAATTACATCGCTGTCTGATTCTGTCAGGGCCGCTCTGACTAAGGCCGAAAAATGGGCAATCCGTCACAACTTCGCACAGCAGTTCGAGCGCAAACCAACCGGTGCGGCTTTCCATTGGCGGGGTCTACCCGACGAGCAGGCGCGAGCGATCCGAAGTGAAGTCGAGAGCCGATGGGCTGCTGAGGCTCCGAAGCATGGACTCATGTTGTGTGAGTTCGACGGCGGACTTGAACTTCGGGCTGCCGGGATCGGCAAAGGTCACGCCGTGACTGAGATCATCGACAGACTGACAGATTCAACACCGGTGGCATATCTCGGCGATGATAAGACTGATGAAGACGCTTTTGCCGCGCTGGGTAGCAGAGGCCTCAGCACTTTGGTGCGACCCGAGTTGCGAGAGACAAAGGCAGATCTCTGGATTCAACCTCCTGATGAGTTACTGACGTTTCTCGATCGTTGGATTGCAGATCGATCTTAGCGGATCATTCGTTTCCACCGTGGTTCCGATTTGCAAGCTACGAGCTTCACTGTGGGCGGTGTATGTTCAGAGGTTGTCCCACAAGTGTTCGTTCCGGCAGTTCCTGTGTCCACTGAAAGTGGGCATGTGAACTGCCGGTTGAGGAACCTTTTGGGCAGCAGTAACATCCAAAGAATCGCAGGGTCACACCCTCGACTGGGTCGAGGTCAGGACCCAGCGAAACAATCTTTTGGGACAACCTCTCCACATGCGCCGCCATTCTTCGTTTGCCTTGGCAGATGTGGACATCTGCCGTGCACAGTTAATCGTACGCAACCATCCTTCGACAAGCTCACCCTTCGACAACCCCAGGGTGACAGGTGTAGCGGTTCAGGGTGACAGATTCGACAAGCTCAGTCTTCGTCCGGGGCCGGGAAACTGGTTTTCGTTGGTCGTATGGGACCTAAGGGTTCAACCTTCATCTCAGTCTTTGGTGGTTTGCCAACGAGTTCATGCCCCATGATTGCAACGGCGCAACAGTTCAGAGCCTCGCGAAGATCTTGCAGCTTGAATGTCTGTGCCCAGAGTACGTTTCGTGCTTTCAGGGTATCGATAAATCCACCGGAATAGGCATCTTCGACTGTCTTCTGCATCTGAAGCTCGTCGTCTTTCCAGTTGACATAGAGGCAGAGCGTATAGATTTCGCGGCTGTGAGGATTAAGGTCCTCTGTCAAAGAAATCATGTAGCGGTTCTCGCGAGTGTACAGGGGGAGCACCAGCCGAACCCTGATGCCGGAATCAAGTTTGCGCTCTTCGGGATCAACACGAAACGTCTTGATACAGTCACTCCAGCTCTCGGCCTTTAGGTAGTCTGGGAATTTAACTTCGGCCAGCCAATCCAAGACCACCATTTTGACATTCTCCACGTTCATGAACGGGAGGTCTCTCTGGTACTGATCTCTAATGGCTTGCTTGATTGCTTCCTTGGTAGCCACGCTAATTCCCTTCCATCTTCAGGATCAACCCTGTCTGCCCCATTACTTTATTATCGGCCGAATCCAAACAAGATGTACTGCTGGCACTTATAGTTGACAGTCATGTCGCCCTCAGTCATCATGTCCATAACAGATTTGGCGTTTCCTGTGCTGTGAGAACGGCAGGATGTCATTCGCTGCAGAAACAGCAATTCGGGATGGGAGGTCATTAGAATGAGTGAATCGGAAGGTAACACTCTTCAAGAGCGGGTAGAACGACTTGAGGCCGAGGTCTCGATGTTGCTGAAAGTCGTAAGCAAGTTGAACCGGGACCGGCAGCCCGATATCGGCGAAGTACCTCCCCCTGAAGCAACCCCCGTCGAACAATCTCAGAAACCGACACCTGAACCGGTCCCTGTTTCACGGGCCAGTCCTCCCCCGCCGCCACCCGTTCCATCAACACCGGCATTCCATCAAGCACCTCCTGATCAGTTGTCCTCCCCACCCGAGACACAGACATTCCAGTTCCCGGAGCATATGCGTAAGATCGAGTACTGGATTGCACGAGCCGGGATTGGGCTGGTTCTGTTCGGAGTCGTTTTTCTATTCAAATACTCTATCGAGCAGGGCTGGCTGACCCCGTGGGTACGTGTTGGATTCGGCCTGACCCTGGGCGTAGCTCTGATAGTTCTGGGTCATCGTGGCAGCATCCGTCCCTTTCTGAGGAAGCTGCTGCTCGGTGGCGGCATTGCGACTTTTTATATCACTGGATTCTCGGCTTTTCAACTGCTCCAGTTAGTGTCGCATGGTGCCGCTATGATCTTTATGGTTGCTGTAACCGCCCTGACATTCGCATTATCCCTGCGACAGAACGAGGCCAGCCTGTCTCTGCTGGGAGCAATCGGCGGTCTTGGTACACCATTCATGCTCTACACGGATACCGGAAGCCTGCCGGGGCTTATCGCTTACACCTGCCTGGTACTAACGGGGACAAGTAGCATTTACTTTTTTAAGGGCTGGCGTTCGCTGCTATGGGTTTCCGCGATAGGCGGCTGGTGGGTTTTTCTCATTGGTCTTACCAAGGGTTTGTCATTGAACCAAATGGAAGGACTGAACGAGCGCTGGTGGCTCCAGGGAGGGCTGGTTTTCGGCTGGCTGGTTTTCTGGGCGTTACCTGTTATGCGGGAAGTGCTTTGGGCAGCCAACCCCGACCGCTGGCAACGTCCACTGCTCGGTTTCATCGACAAACAGATCTCAGACGTGGCCAAAGGCGCCCTGAGCAACCATGTTCACCTGCTAACGATTATTGCTCCACTGATTACACTGGGAATGTCGATGTCCACATGGCCGCAAGTCCAATCAGAGATCTGGGGGTGGATTGTCCTGGCGGCAACGGCCGTCTTCTGGGCAATCGCCTGGATGCTCAGACGCCAG
Source organism: Candidatus Zixiibacteriota bacterium (assembly GCA_003641405.1). Taxonomy (GTDB): domain Bacteria; phylum Zixibacteria; class MSB-5A5; order GN15; family FEB-12; genus B22-G1. The sequence continues at coordinate 5,281 of QNAF01000176.1, forward strand.
GATAAGATCCGTTCACTTGCGTATACACATGCCCTGATGGGAGTTCTGCTTCTGACCATCTCTCTTTCTCTGCTTCTTGACGGCAACACTCTTCTGTTCGCTTTGTCATCGGAAGCTGCGCTGCTGCATCTGCTGTCGCGACGGCTCAACGCCAGGGGTGTTTCCATCAGCGGGAATGTCCTATTCGTCATTGTAGGTCTCTGGCTGGTAATGCGGCTTACAGAGATGGAAGCCACACAGCCGGCAATGTTCAACGCCCAGGCTCTTGCTGATCTGTGGGTGGTAGCTATGGCATCAGTTATTGCCGCAACATCACGGTCCTTTGACACACGACAGATATATCTGATTGCCGGCATCGCCGCGCTGGCGGGATTGTTCATTCGAGAACTTGACAGCGAGATTCTACTGCTGGCGCTTGCGGCAGAAGCGGTTGCTGTACATCTGCTGGCACGCAGATATAACGACAAAGCACTGGTGTTGACAGGTTGATCTTCCCCCGATAAAACGGACACGTTAAGAAGATAGTGCTTGCTGTCGCTCG
>QNAF01000177.1 GCA_003641405.1 Candidatus Zixiibacteriota bacterium
ATTCCAGAAGATGCTGGAGAACGAGAAAATGGTCATAGTAGTTGCGGACTATATAGCCGGAATGACCGATCGATATGCCGAAAAACTGTTTACGAAATTTAGTGAATTACGCAGGGGATGACGTTGACCTGAAAAGCCCCTGAACATAACAGCGGCAGGTCACGAACCCGCTGATTCGCAAGGTCTGCCGCAATGAGGTGATAGGACTTTGTCAACAAGCCCCATACCATCAGGAGTGTATCAGATATGAACCAGGATGAACAATTAGTACCCCAAAACGCTGACCAGGCGGATCAAGCTTTGCCAACGCCGACCATCAAAGCCGGTTGGCTAAGAGCTCTGTTGTTTCTGGTGGCTCTCGGAATCTTGACGCTAATCCAGGGTCTCGTTGTCTACTTTGGATTCGACATCGCCACTGAGGAGGATTTTATCCAACTTTCGGACAAGCCGTTGGGGGGGGCAGTTCAGGCGCTCATTCTTGGGAGCACTCTGCTGTTGGTTTGGCTGTTCAGGATAGTTCTTGACAGGAGGTCTCTGAAGTCGCTTGGATTTTCGGCTGGTCGTGATAAGTTGCGCGATCTTTTGATAGGCATTGGCTTTGGAATCGGGTTAATGACGCTCGTTTTTCTGGTTGTTATGTCTATAGCTGATCTGGAAATCGTGAGTGTCCAGTTTCCGTTCGGTTCCCTATTCAATCTATTGCTGTTTCTGATAATGGCTGCCGCGTTCGAGGAAATCGTGCTGAGAGGTTACTTGCTCAAAAACCTGATGTCTTCCATGAACAAGTACCTTGCCCTTGTATTTGTCAGCATCCTCTTTGCAGCTCTCCATGGATTCAATCCGAACGTCAGTTTGATTGGGTTGATCAACATAGTGCTGGCCGGTCTTCTGCTGGGAATATACTACGTACACCGCCAGAATCTTTGGCTGCCTATCGGTATGCATGTAGCCTGGAACTATTTCCAGGGACCGGTCTTCGGTATACCCGTCAGCGGTACAACTATGCCGAGTGTGCTGAGTGTCAATATCTCCGGTAACGAACTCCTGACCGGTGGCGATTTTGGTTTCGAGGCCTCCCTGGTGGCAACAGCTATACTCCTTGCTGCTACGGTGTTGCTGCACTTCATGTTTCGTGCCAGAGTTGTTCCTGATGTAACAGTGCCCGTACCATCGGACTGAACTATTCCCCGGATCGTCCGATAATCAACAGGAGGTGTTCCGAGAGGTCTGTCACTTCCAGAAAATCCCTGTTCTATGAGCGGGCAGGGTTTTTCAGCTTGGCTGCTACTATCTGTATCGCAACGGGTTAGGCTTAATGCTCGCTGGTTGGGTGGACACTCTCAGAGCGTAAGAAGTGGACCCCCTCTGGATGAAAGCTTGACAGAGGGTCGTGCGGGGACTATATTGTTATCTGTCATGAATTCAGACTAGTTTGTTACATATCTCAGTATTGAACTCGTTTCTCCAGGTTATTAGGGTAGATATGAGAATATCAGCGTGGTTTTCAACAACAGTGGTATCTACTGTTGTGGCGTTTCTTCTATCTGTGTCAGTTGAGTCGAGTGACCGTTTCCCTGATGGTAATGATCGCAGTGGTTCATCCGATACGTACAGTCACGGATCATCCAGTTCAACGGTCATTAAGGGCGACCAGATACGGAAAATCCTCTTCACGGAAAATAATGGTCAATGGGATGATGTCGTTCGTTTCCGTGCAGAAGGCGCGGGCGCCACAGTATGGTTCACCGATGGCATTGTCTATTCTCTTTTCTGCGAGCAAGGACCTCCAGTGCGAAGTGTTCCCGGGCAGGACGTTGCATCTATGTCGCCGCCGGATCAGTCCATAGAGGATGACATCCAATATCTGCTGGTCAAGACCAGCATGACAAGTGATCCCTTAGCGGTTACAACTCGATCAGAAGGTGACATTTGTTCACGATCTCATTTCTTCAAGGGTAACCATCAGGCAAACTGGTTCACCGATGTCCCATGCTATGGCTCTATCATCATGGAAGACGTTCAGCCGGGAGTCTCTGTGCGGTTCTACAGCGCTGGGACGGATTTGGAATTCGATTTCGTTGTTGATCCCGAGGCTAATCCGTCAGTGGCCGAAGTCACTTTCGAGGGTATTGAAACACTTCACCTCGACGAAAACGGCGATCTGATCATTACCACCGCCTGGGGAGAAATCAGAGAACATCGGCTGGTCGTTTACCAGGAAATAAATGGTGTCCGCGAGTTGATTCCGGCTGAGTTTGATATCCGCTCAGCAAGCAGCTATGGTTTTGTTCTGAATGCTGACTACGATGAAAGTCTTCCGCTGATTATTGACCCGGTGTTATCCTTCTGCACCTACCTTGGGGGCGGTGTCGCCGATGTCGGCTACGGGGTAGCGATAGATGGCGACGGTTGTACCTATGTCGCCGGTACGACCGCATCGGTAGATTTTCCGGATACTAATGCTTACCAAGGTACAATGGCCGGTGGAGACTGGGATGCATTTGTGGCCAAGTATTCCGTCGAATGTGACACATTATTTTACAGTTCCTATCTCGGGGGAACGGACTCCGATTACGCTTATGGGATTGATGTTGATGGTAGCGGTTCGCCGTACCTGATTGGTGTTACAAGCTCTGCCGATTTCCCGACGATGAACCCGATTCAACCAACGATCTCAGGCTCAGATGCTTTTGTTACGAAGTTCACTGTTGATGGCAGTGCCTTGGATTACAGCACGTACCTCGGTGGTTCAGACTCTGACTATGGCTGGGCGATTAACGTAGACAACAGTTTGAGTGCCTATATCACTGGCTACACGCTTTCCCTTGATTTTCCTACTGTCGGACCGGCTATTGATACCAGCGGTGGCAGTTTTGATGTCTTCGTCTCAAAAATCAACAGTGCCGGTTCAGCTCTTACTTACAGTACATACCTGGGGGGGGAATTCACGGACATTGCCCAGGATATCGTGGTAGACGCTTCCGGGCGAGCTTATGTGGTTGGATACACGACATCAAGTCTTTTCCCCGCGACAGTCAATGCCTATATGGGTTCCTTGCTTGTTGCGGGACGAGCCGACATGTTCATTACTCGGCTTGGTGCCACCGGAGCTATGTTTGAGTACAGCAGCTACCTGGGGGGGTACAAGTCCGACTTCGCGAACGGCATCGATATCGGAACGGACGGATCGATGTACATTCTGGGATGGACATACTCGAACGATTTCCCATTGGTCGGTTCTATTCAAGGCAGCCGTAACGGCGACACTGATCTTACTATTACGAAAATGAATGCCCCGGGCAATACCCTGATATACAGCACATATCTTGGGGGGAGTCAGGATGAGGTGGCCGGCGCGGTTGACGTTGATGATAACGGACAGGCCTATGTCATAGCTCATACGAGTTCTGACGATTTTCCGAACGTAAACGCATTCCAGACAGCGTATGCTGGTGGTGACTACGATGTTGTCGTTTTCAGAATCAACTCCGCTGGCAGCGAATTGGATTATTCTACCTATCTTGGTGGCACTCTGTCCGACATGTCTTATGGCATTGCCGTGGATAATGATCACAGGGCGCGGGTTGTTGGCCAGACCGAGTCTGCCGATTTCCCCGTTAAACGTCCGTTGCAGGCTGCATCCGGCGGAAATGCCGATGCTTTCGTGGCCCTGATAACCGGTGTTTGTACCGATCAGGATGAGGATGGCATCTGTGACGCGGACGACAACTGTCCTACTCACTATAATCCCCTGCAAGAAAACAGTGACATGGATCTCATAGGTGATTCCTGCGACGTCTGCCCATTTGACCCCGACGATGACATTGACGAAGATGGCTACTGTGCAGATGCAGACAACTGTCCGACCGACTACAATCCCTTGCAGGAAGATCCTGATCTCGACGGAGTGGGGACAGCGTGCGACAACTGTCCGGATGATCTCAATCCCTTGCAGGAAGATACTGATGAAGACTTGATTGGAGATTCTTGCGATGTCTGTCCGTTTGATTACTTCAATGACTATGACGGCGATGGCATTTGTGGGGATATTGACAATTGCCCCGGTACATACAACCCAGACCAGCTTGACTCCGATGAAAACGGTGTAGGTGATGCCTGTGAAGGCTGTTGTGTTGGTTCAACGGGCAACGTGGATTGCGGTCCTTCGGAAACTGCTGATGGTAGTGACCTGAGTTATCTCATCGACCATTTGTTCATCCATCCCGGTACACCGCTCTGTTGTCTTGCTGAGGGCAATATCGACAGCAGCGTTGACTTGATTGTGGATGGTGCTGACCTTTCGTTGCTGATCGATCATCTGTTCATCCACCCTGGCAATCCGTTACCGCCCTGTCTCTGATCAGGGCGGCCGCGCACTTAATCAGTCAATCTGTCCAGACAGCGCTGTCGGAACCTCATGTTCTGAATGTCCCTCAAAATACATAGCATTTTCTGTGACAGATCGACGCTGATCAACAGATTCTATGAAGAGCGCTGCATATCAGGATTGCAGAGAATTGTCATTCTCGCCCCAACTCATTGTTGCGCAATCGGGTATAGTTTTTTCTCCTGGTGTTTTCCGAGGGCACGCAACTTGCAATAACTTCGGTCATGGAATGCTTTTTTGGTGCTCGAGAGTTACCGGATCACGAACCGAACAGTAAATCTACTGTTGTGATGTTCCACATCCCTGATGTCGGCATCCGGTTCAAGGCTCCGTTTGCAGGTATGGATCAAGACCACGGCGATCTGGCTTCATTGCTGGCGCTGTTGGAGTTCATTGATTCGAACCAGAAATACTTCAAGAACAGCAACATTCAGCTTTATGGTGATAATCTCAATGTCATCAATCAGATCAACGGTCGCTCCAAGAGCCGACAAGAGTTCGCCCATCTGCTCGAAAAGGCAGCCAAATATCGCGATAAATATCGCTTTTCACTTGAATGGGTTCCCAGTACCGAGAATAGTGCCGACGATTCGCTTTTGAATTGACCCTCCCTTGTCACGCTGGTATACTTCCAGTATGACACCCAAGCAGCTACTCGCCGAAGTTTCTGCAGGCAAATTCAGACCAATCTACTATTTCTATGGCACCGAAGACTATCGGATTGTCGAGGCCGAGAAGTATATAGCCCATCAATTTCTGCCGGATCGACAAATAGTTGTCAATTACCATCGTGTCAACGGAAGCAAGACAGGTTGTGCTGACCTTGTCGCCGAGCTATCGGTCTATCCGATGCTCGGGGAACGGCAAGTGATCGCTGTTACCAATTTCCAGCGGTATAAGCCGAAGGAAATCGACCGTCTCCGCAAGGTTCTGGACCCACCGGACACAAACCGGGTTGTGGTGTTTAGTTCTCCTGGTGCCAAAGCTCCAAAAGAGTCATCAGCATTTTTCAAGAAAGTCGCGGGGTTTGCCCAGCAAGTGAAATTCGGGCGGTTGGATCGCAGGGATTGTGTTGCAACGATCGTTCGGGGATTAGCAGGAGCAGGACTGGATATCGAGCCGGAAGCTCGTGACATGCTTGTTGAGTTGGTAGCTGGCAATCGTGGAGCAATTGAGACTGAAGTCGCCAAACTGATTGATTTTGTAGAACCCGGTCAGACGGTGTCCACCGATGACGTCAGGAGTGTAGCTGCCGGTTTCCAGGTGTATACGGTATTCGGGTTGATGGATGAGATAGTCCGGGGTGATCGGATCGCGGCGCTTCGATCATTGAAGCGGCTGCTCACCGAAGGTACTTCGGCCACAGGGATGCTGTATATCATTGGTCAGCACATCATCTCGTTGTATCTCGTCAAGCACG
>QNAF01000178.1 GCA_003641405.1 Candidatus Zixiibacteriota bacterium
GTGTCCGGTGATCCTGCTAACGGATCGGGCGATCTAATCTACGTTACAGGCTCTCGGACCTGAGGGCGGGTACAGATTCATCCCGATCCGTTCATTATGTTTAGCTGAATTGTAAGATACAAGATACCGTCCGAATATGATTCGTTGGAGTGAGAAACCCGACATCTTCATTAACTGTCACCCTGAGCCTGTCGAAGGGTGAAGCCGTCAAATAGCGCACCATGCTTCGACAAGCTCAGCATGACATTACTACTCTGTGGGTGGCAGATGTTCACATCTGCCACGTTCTCCCCGCCTTCGGCGTGTCGGAACACCTACACTTGCTAAGGGGCTCCAGGCTGGAGTAAATCGTAAGCTCTTGCAACGTAACGCGATACCCCCCCCCACGCCCTCACTTCGAGATTGGTCTTGCGCATTTGAACGAATTGTATATATTCCTTGGCTGTGGGTTTGCCGATAGAGTCGACAGACCAGTATAGGTGAATATAGAAGTAGTAAGAAACGACTGAGGAGAATAAAGTGAAACCGGGCATTCATCCCAAGTACAACGAGCTCACAATAACCTGCGCCTGTGGAGCCAAGTATCCTACACGATCCACATCCAAGGCGATTTCAGTGGAGATATGCTCCAACTGTCACCCTTTCTTTACCGGCAAGCAGAAGCTGATTGATACGGCTGGTCGTGTTGAGAGGTTCCGTCGCAAGTACGGAATAAAGGGCGACGACAAGTAGCGGCTATTTGGCACGAGTAAGATAAACGCCGGCGGACTTGTTGTTTGAGGCCGCTGGCGATTTTACGAGTAATATCCCGCAAGAGGATATTCAAATTACCCTAAACTAAGTGAATTCTCCAGGAAACTGATGCCGGATCTCAATGTTGGCGGACAGGCGGTTATTGAAGGTGTCATGATGCGGTCCAAAGACCGGATCGCGACGGCTGTCCGTGTGCCCAGCGGTGAAATCCTCATCAAGACAGAATCATACGTGTCCCTGTCTCGCAGGTACAAGTTGCTGAAACTGCCGATGCTGCGGGGTGTGATCGTGTTTTTCGAGATGCTGATTATCGGCATCAAGACGCTTAACTTCTCTGCGGACATTGCAGTTGATGAAGCTGAGAAAGAGGAAGCGGCCCTGAAGGGTGTGGAACATATCCCGCGTGAGAAGAAAAGCAACCGCTGGTACCTGGTGCTTACGGCCGTGTTTGCAATGGCTTTGGGAGTTTTCATATTTTTCTTCCTGCCGTTAGCGATAGCGAACTTTCTTGGCATCAGCCGTGATGCAATTGCGTTCAACCTGATAGCAGGCGTCATTCGTTTGACTATGTTCGTTCTCTATGTTTGGGGAATATCGTTACTTAAGGAATTGCGTCGGGTGTTTGAATACCACGGCGCCGAACACAAGAGCATTTTTGCCTATGAATCCGGTGTTGAACTGACTCCGGAAAATGCTCGCACTCATACACGTTTCCATCCCCGCTGTGGCACTTCGTTCATCCTGATTGTTGCGCTGCTGGCGATTCTGATCTATTCGATATCTGATTCGATATTTGCGATCGTCATGGGTTACGCCCCTGGGCTTCTGACGAGATTCGGACTGCATTTCAGTCTGCTGCCGCTGGTGGCGGGAGCTTCCTACGAATTGCTCAAGTACTCTGGTCGTTCCAGGGATAAGGCTATCACGCGAATACTCATTAAGCCGGGCCTGTGGCTCCAGCGTATCACTACCCAGGAGCCTTCGCTGGAACAGATCGAGGTAGCGATAGCTGCACTTGAGGCTGCCGAAGGAATCACAGACTCCAAACTGACTTCAAAGCGTACCCCCGTCTCTTAGCTACGCGTGCGTTAACCCTTGCCCGCCATGCGGGATTCCATTAGCTTCTACTAACAATGCGATGTTGATATATCATGATTGAAGTTGTAGAGAAAATCGAAGAGAGACTTGCCCTGATTGATCAGGAACTTGTCGATCCGGCCAATCTATCCGACCGGGCAAAGTTGATCGAGCTGAACCGCGAACGACGTCACATCGAGGGAATACTGTCGGTTGGTCGCCACTATCGTGATATAGTCAAGGGCATCAGCGGAGCCAGGGAGATTATTGAGGAGGGAGGCGATGAGGAACTTGTCGCTATGGCCCGCGAGGAACTTGAGGAGCATGAGGCCAATATCGAACAGGCCGAGATGGACTTCAAACTGAAGTTGCTTCCGCGTGACCCCAACGATGACAAGTCTGCCGTGGTGGAAATCCGAGCAGGTACCGGCGGTGATGAGGCCGGGCTGTTTACTGGTGATATTTTCAAAATGTACCAGCGTTTTGCGGATAGCAAGCACTGGAAAATGGAGATTCTCAACTCAAATGAGACACAGGTCGGCGGTTTCAAAGAGATTGTGTTCTCTCTTGAGGGTGATGGCGCTTACGGGACAATGAAATACGAGTCCGGTGTTCACCGGGTGCAACGCGTACCGAAGACCGAGACCCAGGGGCGTATACACACTTCGGCGGTGACAGTGGCTGTTTTTCCGCAGGCGGAAGAAGTTGATATCGAGATCAAAGAGAATGAAATACGTATCGATGTCTACCGGTCTTCCGGTCCCGGAGGTCAGTCAGTCAATACTACTGACTCCGCGGTGCGTATTACGCATGTCCCGACCGGACTGGTTGTATCGTGTCAGGATGAAAAGTCCCAGCACAAGAACAAAGCCAAAGCGCTGAAAGTACTCCGGGCACGCCTTTACGACAAGATGATGTCCGAGCAGAACGCCAAGATAGCCGAGGAACGACGTTCGATGGTATCGACGGGTGATCGTTCGGCCAAGATTCGCACATACAATTTTCCGCAGGGCCGAGTCACCGACCATCGCATTGGCCTGACACTATATCGCCTGAACGAGGTTCTCGCCGGGGACGTAAACTGTCTGGTAGAACCGCTGAAACGTCATGACCAGGAAGAACGCCTGAAACTGTCCGGGGAGAATGTCGCACGCGCGGGATCGTGAGAACTATCCAGAACGCATCGTAGTGAACTCCACCACGGCAGGTTGTTGAAAAAGTGACATTTCTCGGATGTTCAGCCTGGTCCACAGTGTTGCCAGGTGTCTCTGCCTGGCAGTGGCAGCAATTAGTAAGAGCGTCAGGCAGAGACACCTGACGCCACCGCATGCGGACGGTTTTTCAACAGCCTGTTAGAGGACATGTCGCCAGTGGAATCACACTCTTCTCTGCCAAAGTTCATCATCGAAAAATCAAAACGACTTGAAGAAGCAGGGATTGACAGCGCCCGTGCCGAACTTGAGTGGATTCTCTGCCACGTCCTGGATCTGGACCGCCTGAATCTGTACCTGCATGGTTGGCAGCTTCTTGACGAAGAAGTCAGGGCGCGAGTGGACGAGATCATTGCGCGTCGCGCCACCCGCTATCCGCTTCAGTTCATACTCGAAGAAGCATGGTTCTACGGACGGAAGTTCTTTGTCTCCCCGGACGTGATGGCACCGACTCCGGAGACAGAGAGATTATGCGAAGCGGCAATCAGTTTCTGCAAGTCGGGGCGTCTGTCGCGTTCTCGCATATTGGATGTTGGGACCGGGTCGGGTGTGATTGCTGTTACGATGGCTTCGGAGCTGAAAGAAGTCTCAGTGGTGGCGCTGGATATCTCCGATGACGCCCTCAACGTTGCCAACAAGAATGCGAAAGCTCTCGGTGTGGCAGACAGAATTGAGTTTCGTCCGTCCGATTTCTTCTCGGCACTTCGAGCAGACGAGAAGTTCGATCTCATCCTCTCCAATCCGCCATATATCACGGAAGGTGACTGGCCGGGTCTTCCGCCTGAGGTCCGGGCCGATCCCAAAATTGCCATGACAGCAGGGGACGACGGTCTTGACGCCGTGCGAGCTATCCTGAAGAGTGCGCCGAACTACCTGGCGACGGGTGGCCACATCATGTTTGAAATCGGGCAGGGACAATCAGAGCAAATCGCTGACCTGACCAGTGAGGATCAACGTTATCGTTCTTTTACCTGTGTGAAAGACCTGAACGACATCGACCGTGTTGTCGTTCTCAGTTGTGACGAGTAGAACATGCCCAGAGAATCTGCAGAAAAGAAGAAAGCACGCGCGAAGAAGATAATCTGTCGATTGAATAGAGAGTATCCGGACGCCGGGTGTACGCTTGATTTCAAGACGGTGCATCAGCTAATGGTAGCCACTATCCTTTCCGCACAATGCACCGACGAGCGCGTGAACAAGGTCACGCCGGGCCTGTTTCGGAAATATCGCACGGTGAAATCGTTCGCTGAGGCTGATCTCGAAAATTTGAAAAAAGACGTCTATACGACAGGTTTCTACGTAAACAAGGCAAAGGCAATCAAGAAGTCGGCCCAACAACTCGTAGAGAGACAGGGCGGGAAGATTCCCAAGACGCTTGACGAGCTAATCAAGCTGACCGGTGTGGGACGCAAAACGGCGTCAGTGATTCTTGGTGCTGGGTTTGGATTGGCTGAAGGAGTGGTGGTTGATACGCATGTCGGGCGTATCAGTCGGCTGCTCGGGTTGACGAAAGAAATGAACGCCGATAAGGTGGAACATGACCTGATGAGTGTCGTACCCAGAAAGGACTGGATTGCCTTTTCGCACTTGCTTATCAGGCATGGCCGGGCAATATGTGTTGCCAGGCGACCGAGGTGCGGTGTCTGTTGTCTGAATGAACTATGCCCCGGTGCTGAGATTGTGGCAACAGTTTAGAGGAAAAGGCGATCGTGCCATCTGCCGATACGTATGAGTAAGTAGCGCATGTTGTATTTTGTTGTCATATTCGTTGTAGTAATGGTCGCAGTTCTGCTGCTTCGCCTGCGCGTTCGTCTGGAAATAGCGGACGACAAACGCCTGCTGTTTGCGGGGTTGGGTCGGACCGGGCCGGAACTGGACCTTCGTTCCAAGCGGGGAGTGTTCAAGCTATTCGGAATGCGACTGCGTGAGTTTGAAACAACGCGCAAAAAACCGGAGAAGACTGCTGCCAAACACAAAAGGCTGGAGAAGGCGATAGAACTGGCGGAGCGAGCTGAGGGAAAAGGAAAGCGCAGACGTTCCCTTCGACAGATCATACAAATCGTGCCCCAGGTAACCACTGCACTGTGGCAGTATCTTGTTGGCCTTCTGAAGTCGGTTATCGTAGAACAGGCGGAGGGCCAGATAGAAGCCGGGTTTGAGTCTCCCGACATAACCGGCAGAGCTTTCGGTTACTATCAGGCGGCTCTGGCTGCGGTACCGGCTATGTTGGGACGTGTACGCTATGTCCCCGACTGGGACGGTCCGTCGTTCTCTGGGGTCATGCACATTCAAGTTGCTTTGCCGCTCTGGCGGCTGTTTTTCCAGACGGCGGCGCTGCTCTGGCGGCTGCCGCTAATAAGAATCATCAAGTTGGCGATAGGAGAAAAGAAAGGAGCCCAGGATGGCTAATAACGTAGTTGAGATTCTTCAAGGTGTGGTGGGCGAACTCAAGGAGATGGCCCGCTCTGAGTCAGTGATCGGTGAGCCGATTACAATTGGCGACAAGACCGTGATCCCGGTAGTGAAAATCTCTGTCGGCTTTGGCGCTGGCGGTGGTCAGGGTGAAGGTACTGCTGATGACAAGAAAGCCAGCGGAACCGGATTCGGCGGTGGCGGTGGCGGCGGTGCAAAGATCGAACCGCATGCTTTCATAATTATCGACGGCGACAAGATCAGATTGCTGCCGACCAAGAA
>QNAF01000179.1 GCA_003641405.1 Candidatus Zixiibacteriota bacterium
CATGCTCAATACATGAAGCCAGTCATCATCATTCGTGAAACAGGTAATTGTATCCATGCCCAAACATAGAATAAACACAATATAAATACAAGTCTTAAGTTAGCGCCTATGGGCGGAAAACCTCCGTCAGGACATATTTGTCGAAACGAGGATCGTTCGCTGGTGACATCGCTGACCGGGGATAGACAAGGCTGTCCGCGCTCCGGCTTGTAATCGTCCATGCACCAGGTCTATGGCCAAATACGTAGTCAAGAGCTTCTTCGTCTGTCAGTTGGCCGCGTGCCAGAGTCGGGTCGTTAAGATTTCCCATGTCGATAGTTTTCAGTTGCGAGTAATATGGAATTGCTCCGGCATCAATGCAGACCGCAAGCCATTCCGTTCCTGGAAGTGTTTCTTTTAGATATTGCCCTGCTGCAGCAAGTTCCTTCTCAATTAGTTGCTGGCCGGACCTTGCGCTCCCAAACTCGCCCGGTAGATGTTCCATATGGCGATAGCACTGGATAGAGATAATCAATACGGCCAGCCCAACCACTAGCTTGTCGTACCAGCGGGTTCCTATTCCAGGGATCAGAGTGCGATCGAAGCCGCGGTCTGCGAGAAGGCCCAGCACGGCCAGATACATTGGGTAGAACGGTACGAAGAATCTGAACGAGTAGTTCATGTACAAGTAGGATCGTGCATACTGACAGCCGGAAGCCACCATAACGGCCAGGATTACGCCTATCCAGAGGAGATTATTGAATGTCAACCCCAGTTTCTTGATACGGTCTTGTTGCTTCAATACACGTGCCATCGGCCAGAACCAGAGTATGCCGCATCCCACCGTGACGAAAGACATGTACCGATGCCAGAAATCCTCCATCCAGCCAACACTCACCGGATTGATCCCGTCGAACAACTTAGCGTAGTATGAATTCGGAAGTAGGCTGCCATAGTAAGACCACTTCCAGAAGAAGTACGCAGAGAGTGGCAACACAAGAAAGAGCATCAATCGCAACAAGTACGGCAGGACTCTGCTCCGGTCAGTGATCAGTGTGTGGACAAGCAGGGAAGCAACCGCAAGCCCTGCAAGAGCCAAACCCTCTGGGCGGACTAAACAGGTCACCAAGAGAGCAACTAGCAGGGTGATTTCGCTACGGGACCCTCCGAGATCAGGGTCAAAGCATCTCAGCAAGGCAAGCACTGCGCCGGTGGCTCCACACGCGAACAACATGGTCTCCAAGCCCGCCAGGGCATGTGTGAATTGAAGTGGCATTGTCAGGTACAGAGCGACAGTGATAGCGGCTATCAGTCTCCGCACGCGCATGTAGCGCACGAGCAGATACAGAAACAGAGCACAAAGACCGTAGGATACTACCCCGATTGCCTTGCTTACGGGGTCTGGAGTGAGTCCAACTTTCCCCGCAGCAGCCAGCAGTACTGGTAAAGCCACGCCAGTATACCCCTCCACGGCAGGTTCTCCCACATTCCACGTAAGGGCGCCGTGCCGGGCAAGATTGTCCGCATAGCGGTACGTGATGAAGGCATCGTCAACCGTTCGGTGGGGGAACAAAAAGAGGACCACTCCCGCAAACATCACTGACAAGCAGATCAGTACGTTGGCAATTCGCTTCTCGCTCACGTCAGTGACTCTCGTCCAATGCTGGTGCTAATTTCCCGGATATCATTGGTAATGTCTGCTCAGCCCATGAACGGATACTTGTAGTCTTTCGGTGGTACGAAGTTCTCCTTGATTGAACGTGGCGATGTCCATCGCATCATGTTCTGAATGCCGCCCGCCTTGTCATTCGTCCCGGAAGCTCGCCCGCCGCCAAACGGTTGCTGACCAACCACCGCGCCGGTCGGTTTGTCGTTGATATAGAAATTGCCTGCGGCGTTGCGAAGTGTCCTCTCGGCCAGCGCAACTGCCTTCCGGTCTCGCCCGAAAATCGCACCGGTGAGAGCGTACGGCGAGGTCTTGTCACACAGGTGCAGCGTGTTGGCAAATTCCTCATCCTCGTATACGTAGATCGTGATGACAGGGCCGAATATCTCTTCTTCCAGCAGCTTGAAGTGCGGATTGGTCGTAACAACAACCGTCGGCTCAATGAAATAGCCTTTTGACATGTCGTAATTACCACCAATGATAATCTCGGCGTCGCTGGCGCTTTTCGCATAGTCGACGAACTCTACGATCGACTTGTAGGCAGACTCGTCAATGATGGCATTGAAGAAATTAGTGAAATCTTCCGGGTCACCCATTTTGATGTCGCCAACCTGTTTAAGCAGGATACCTTTGATCTGTGGCCAGAGTGATTTCGGAATGTAACATCGCGATGCTGCCGAGCATTTCTGTCCCTGGTACTCGAATGCGCCGCGCGTGATCGCTGTAGCTACTTCCTCGGCGTTGGATGATTGATGCACGACAATGAAATCCTTGCCGCCTGTCTCGCCCACAATGCGAGGGTACGCCTTGTAGTTGGCGATGTTCTCGCCGACCGTCTTCCACATCGATTGAAACACTGCGGTCGATCCCGTGAAATGAATACCGGCCAGGTGCGGGTTGCGCAGCACCGTGTCACCGATTGCCGCGCCGCGCGCGAATATCATATTGATAACGCCAGCCGGAAGTCCGGCCTCGCGGAGTATCTTCATTAGAAAATGCGAAGTGTACGCCGCTGTCGAGGCGGGTTTCCAAACTGTGACGTTGCCAAGCATGGCTGGCGCTGTCGGAAGGTTGCCGTTGATCGACACGAAATTGAACGGTGTCACGGCGAAAACGAATCCTTCCAGCGGACGATGATCCAGACGGTTCCACGTGAGGGGCGCACTCGAGGGCTGGACTTGGTAGATTTGCTGCATATAGTAGGCGTTGTAACGCCAGAAATCCACCAGTTCGCAGACGGCGTCAATTTCCGCCTGGTAAATCGTCTTGGAATGAGCCAGCATGGTGGCCGCGTTCATGATGTGCCGGTACGGTCCCGCGAGCAAATCCGCCGCTTTCAGGAAAATCGCTGCCCGATGTTCCCAGGGCATGTGCGCCCAGGTGAGTTGAGCTTCCAGCGCAGTGTCAACGGCCTGTTTGACTTCGGCTTCGCCTCCCTGATGGTAGTGACCCAGCACCATCTTGAGGTTGTGCGGCGAACGAATCTCGATCTTGTTGCCGGTAGTAACGTCTTTGCCATCGATCACTATCGGAATTTCAATTGGGTTGGCCTTCAATTCGGCCAGAGCTTTTACGAGGGCGGCTCTATCGGCCGAGCCCGGCTCATAGTCTCTTACTGGTTCATTTGTTGGGACTGGTACATTAAAAGCACTCATATTGACCTCCTGACACCGATTATCTTCGGTGACATAAAAAAACGTTATTCTTCTTCTTTGCCGTTCCCTTCGGATACTCCGGATCCTCAGGCTCGGAGAAGGATAATAACGCGCAAAGACAATCAGGGCAAGCCCAGTAGGGCAGTCTCTCTATGATCCTGTCGATTCTCTACTTTTGTAGTGTTATAGCAGTGGGCGGCAGATGTCCACATCTGCCCCAGGGACTTGTTGCACAGGCACCCACCGCCTGTAGTCCCCCCAACGGGTTTGTTGAAAAAGTCCTTTTCTTGAGTTGAGTCAGGTCCTTTCCCGCCAGAGGCGGGATGAGACCTGACTCTGTTCTGTGACAATGCTGCCATGGGCTTTTTCAACAGTCCCAGCGGGTGGGGTCACAGTGAATCACAAATCCCCACCCGTTGGGTGGGCTACAGGACTGTATTCTTGCTCCATACCCCTGTGTGTTCTACATTAGGTTGAGACGCGACACGTACTCTGAACTCAGGAGTTTCGATTGGGCGGAGACACGAAGAACAGACCTTCCGATATTCCACATGACCTGGCGCGGTTCTGTGTCATTGACGTTGGCAGTACCACGACCAAAGCAATCTTGTTTACGAAAAAACAGCAGTGGAGCTTCTGCCGTGAAGAAAGCCCAACTACGGTCGAGAAACCGTACGAGGATGTTACCTACGGTGTGTTAAACGCCATGCGGGCTCTCGAAGCAAGGACAGGTGAAAAGCTGCTGAACGAAGATGGCCCGGCGATACCGCTGTTTTCAACCTCAAGTGCCGGCGGTGGTCTGTCCATGGTTGTAGCCGGTCTGGTGCGTGATGTTACTGCCCAGAGCGCTGAGCGAGCAGCCCTTGGCGCCGGGGCAATCATACAGGATGTGGTCGCCCTTGATGACGGCCGTACACCGTACAAGAAGATAGAGATACTCAAGAACCTCCGTCCGGATATGCTGTTGCTCGCTGGCGGGTTTGACAACGGCTCCATATTCGGACCGGTTTTCACATCCGAGATCATCTGCCAATCGGACCTTCGCCCCAAACTCAATCGCCACTTGAAACTCCCGGTCTTATACGCAGGTAATGTGAAGGCGCAAGACCACGTGAAGGCCATCCTGGGTGACAGGTTCATGTACCACTGTTTGCCCAACATCCGTCCGTTCAGCGACAAAGAGAATCTTGAACCCGCCCGGGATGCCATTCACGATCTCTTTATGGAGCACGTCATGTCTCGCGCCCCCGGTTACGAGAAGTACAGCGAGTGGGTCTCCGCGCCGATCCTGCCAACGCCTTCAGCAGTAGAGCGCATTCTCAGGCTGGCCTCAGTGGATATGAATGCGCGAATTCTGGCTGTTGACATCGGTGGGGCTACAACCGATGTGTACAGCGCCGCTGCCGGGAAAGTCTTCCGTTCGGTCAGTGCCAACCTCGGCATGAGTTACAGTGCTCTTAACGTTGTCAAGAAGGTCGGAGTCGATGCCATCAGAGAACTGCTGGATTTCGATATCAGCGAACAAGAGTTGCTCGACAGGGTGGGAAACAAGTTTCTGCGTCCGACCACGCTGCCTGACAATATGAAAGCCAACACTATCGAGTGCGCGGTGGCCTCTGTGGCCATTCGCGAGGCCGTCAAAGAGCACCTCCGAGTTCTGCGTGGTGTGGCTGTAAGTTTGAGCGATGAAGATCTTGGATGGCACATGTTCAAGCAAAAGCGCAGAAAACGACGCCGGGCGTCGAGTGAACTCTTGATTGATGACTATGACCTGATCATTGGAAGCGGCGGCAGACTGTCACATTCTCCGCGCAATACCACCGCAATGATCCTTCTCAATGCGCTTAACCCACACGATTCTGTTGACCTGGCGGTAGATAACATGTTCATGTTCCCACATCTGGGGGTGTTGTCACAAGTCGACTCGGATCTGGCACTTCAGCTCTTCTACGAACTGGCGCTAGTCAGATTGGGTAAGCTGGTTGCTCCGAGCGGGCAGACCAAGCCCCGCTCCGACACTGTGAAGGTAATCGGGTCTACGAGCACAGGAAGCGTAGTTGACACACAGATCAAGCTCGGAGACGTGAAGTTTATCAGACTGCAAGATGGAGAGAGCCTCAAGGCCGAAGTCCGATCAAAAGGGCTGAAACCGAAGAAAAACACTATCACAGTCGAAGACCCTAGCGGTCTGGTTGTAGATGCGCGAGGTCGGCCGCCAGTTGTAGCCGCCCCATTCCTGCTCAAACCTGAAGACACCCCCCCTCCACGAACGGCTGCAATTGATGAGGGGACGCGGGTATCGCATGGTGAGATCAGAATCACTCGTGAGCTGGCAATCCCGGGAGACATGCTCGTCAAGCGAGGCGACAGGGTTGCTCCGGACCAGATTATTGCCAAGAGCACGCGGGCTTTTAGG
>QNAF01000180.1 GCA_003641405.1 Candidatus Zixiibacteriota bacterium
ATTGTTCAGCTTCAGATCGAAGGTCTTGTTGGCTACAGACATACTGTATTTGCTGCTGAGGCTTGGATCGGACTCATTCAAGGGAGACATCGAGAACGCGTGTGCCGCCGGAGTATCGTGTGCTGGAGGATTTCTCGCTTAGATTGCTCACGATGACTCCGCGCGAAGTGGAAGCATGGATGAATTCGTTGTAGCCGGTGTAGATGCCAACATGCGATATTTTGCCCCGCTCGGTCTTGAAAAACACCAGGTCGCCATAGCGAAGTCTACGGAACGACACCTTGCTGCCGATCTTGAACTGCTCAGCGGCTTTTCGTGGAAGTCGAATTCTGTCAAACTCCATAAACACATCACAGGTGAACTTGGAACAATCTATTCCTTCCTCCCACTTCGACTTGCCCTTGTAAGGTTTGCCAAGGTGTTTCTGGAGGATCAGGCCAAAGCGAACGCTCTCTGTTGTTGATAGTTCGTCCGGGGCAGAAGCGATCTCACGCGGAGTGTCGCCAGCGTGCTTGCGATACCGTGGGTAAGGCGCACAGCCGACAAGGACCGCTAAGAAAATAATCAGTATGATAGAATATCTGTTCATCAGGCAAGTTCCGGATACACTATTCCAAATCGCTTGAAGTAGTATATCCGACAGCCAAAGATCAGAGCAACAACAAATAGCAGATACATTGGATAATGATAACCGGCAAGGAATGTCAGTAGCAATAGCGGGAGCTTCGCCGCCATCAGTACAGGCCTGTCGGAGGGAATCATGAGACACCCCAGCACAAGAAAGACGGCAATGATGGACAGGTATGCCAGGATAGCATATTCGCACAGGAACGCCAGGTACGCGGAGGCAGCCATCAGGAACAACGCCGCCGAAAGTGCGCCCGCTCTCCCCAAGACAACTCCAAGGGTCCGCTTGCCGGAAGCAGCATCACCGGCGCGGTCAGGAATAGTAGTCAGGATGTATGTTGCTCCCACACAGAGAGCAAAATACAGAGGGACGCTCCAAATCGATAAATCCGCCTTGAATACCGGCATGCCTGGTAAAACTGCAATCGCCACCAGAAAGCCATGCCCGTAGGCATTGGCCAGAAAACCGCCAATCGCCCTGTCCTTGAGCCGAAGGGGCGGCGCGGAATAGATGTAGGCCAGAACGAAAAACTGAGCAAAGAGTATCAATACATACCGCGACAGCAACGGTGCTGCGCCAAGAGCAACTACTGACACCATCACAAACGCCACTATCATTTGTTGGCGAGTGAGTATCCCCTTCTGAAGAAACCCCACCTTGCGATTGATCCGGTCGGATTCGTAGTCATACACCTGGTTGAGAAAGGCCGCCGCCGAGAAAAGCAGACTGATGCCGAGCATGACGGCGAGATCCATCCAGTCAAACGATTCGCCGGTCAACACGTTCTGATGATGCAGAGATACCAGGTAGACAGTCCAGATCGGCAGTTGCAGCATTGGTCTGGCTGCAAACAGATAGTCCAGAATCCTCATGGGCACATGAACAGAGTCACATAGACGTACATGAACGGAGCGGCAAAAAGCAGAGAATCAAACCTATCGAGCACTCCGCCATGACCGGGGATAATCGCCGAAGAGTCCTTGATGCCAAGAGAACGCTTCCACATCGACTCTACCAGATCACCAAGCTGGCCAAACACTGAACAGCCAACAGCGATAACAAGAACGTGGTACCAGGGTACCGCTGAGAACTTCCAGAAGATCATCAGCACACCGATCGCCAGAGCACCAACGATGCCGCCAATGAATCCTTCGACGGTCTTGTTGGGCGAAACAGCCGGGGCGAGTTTGTGACTTCCAAGCCACTTGCCGATTCCCATAGCAGCCGTGTCACCCACCCACAATAATCCAAACAAGAACAGGAGGTGATCTCCTCCGGAAGGACCGTTAGAGACTGCTGAAGGCAGGCTGTCTCCCACTAAGTACACAAAGGGATAGAGAACGCCAATGTACGTTACACCCCAAAACAGTCGCGAGTGCCTTTGAAAGAGCATCTCCGGCGAAGCGGTACCGATAGCTGACATCATAGCGGATAAGAAATAGAAAACGAATACCGACATTATTGGAATCACAACTGGAAACCATGTCTCGGTTCCAATTACTGGAGAGACCAAACCTGCAGCCGCACGAATCCCAACAAGCGCAGATAGAACTGTGGCCAGGCTCAGCCAGAACAAAACATTGCGGGGGGAATACCCTTCCCTATGAAGAAACTCAAGTAACCCGATTACAGCGAACAGAATGACCATGCCCAGCAACCACTCCCCACCTTGATAGCATGTCCAGAGAATGGCCGGAATGGCTACTGCTGCTACCGCCAGGCGAGCGATCAGATTCTTGCTGATCATTCGTCCTCCGGTGTGACTTTGCCAAACCGGCGTTCACGCTGCTGGTAATCCAGGATAGCTTCGAACAGTTCGCGTTTGCCAAAGTCAGGCCAGAGCGTGTCTATGATATGCAGTTCCGTATAACTTGTCTGCCACAGCAGGAAGTTTGATATCCGTTTTTCGCCCGAAGTGCGGATCATAAGATCAGGGTCGGGCAAGTCCGCAGTATACAGAAAGTCAGAAAATAGCTCTTCGTTGATGTCGTGGACATTTAACATGCCTGCTTTTGCAGCGTTGACAATCGCCTTGACCGCGTCGAGGATTTCTGTCCTGCCACCGTAGTTGAGAGCAAGGTTGAGCAACAGCCCAGTGTTATTACGAGTCCTCTCGACAGCTTCATTGATGACCTTACGGCGGCTGGCTGGAATACCCATTATCCGTCCAGTAGTAATCAGTTTCACATCGTTCTTAATAAGATCACTAAGTTCGTTGCGAGTAGTGCGCGTCAGCAGTGACATCAGGGCACTGACTTCGAGCTTTGGACGTTTCCAGTTCTCCACGGAGAACGTGTAGAGAGTCAGGTACTTGATTCCAAGATCAGCAGATGCTCGGACTATCTCTCTAACCGCCTTCACGCCAGCTTCATGACCGGCGGTGCGAGGTTTGTTCCTCAAAGCGGCCCAACGACCATTGCCGTCCATTATGATAGCGATGTGGGCAGGAATCCGCTCGGGTCGAGACTTGATTTCCGCCATTATTACTTCGAGTTCGGATGCCATAGAGAGTCAAATTACGCTTGAGTGCGACGCTTGGCAAGCCTCTTCCCTGCCACATTTGTTAATCCCCTCCAGGAGCCGATTTTCCGCTTGACAATCCAGATCGGATGTCACGAATTACGTATTGGGAATACTCACATTGTGTACTTGTTGGGATATTCAATAGTAGGTCAGGTTGCTCGTAACCTGACGGAATTGAGATATGAAACGGTATTACACAACCGTCTGGGCTGGAACGTCCTTTGTATAAGGACTTGAAAGGGGAATTTGCGTATGTTGAGAAAGATGAAGAAGTTGATTGTGGTATCACTTATTGCTGTCGCTGTTCTGTGCAGCACTGGGGTAGCAGAGAAAGCCGATGCTGACCGGGATAGCAGCGAACGGAAAGCTGTTTCGAGTGTGGACGAGCTTCTCAGACAGATTGGGGCTGACGGTGAAACGATCAGAGGTGGTGGACCACGAGAGATGCCCAATCTTTCTAGAATCATCTGGCTAGCGGCATGGCCTGAACTCGCACATGTGGAGCCTGGAAATGTTACTCTGAAGCTGCAGGTGGCCGCTACATCTGATTGTGGTGACGTTACGCTGGAAGTTATTGATGCCCACAGCTTGGAATACACAGGGTCTCAAGTCTGGAATCAAGACGCCGAGATCGATAGCGTGACAGTCTATGATCTTGGGCTTGTGATACCTTCTGGGGATACCAGCGGACTAGAAATAGTGGCCAACGGATGTGGTGGTCGTTCGGACACTATCCTCTGCTACTTCATACCGGACAAAGATACGATCCAGTATCGTTCCTTTTATAGGAGAGATAATCTGACACGCCGGCTTTCCCAACAACCAGGCGGAATGTGGCACATCCTGAAGCCTGCAATGACCGACACAGACGAAACAGAACATATGTTAGTTCAGACGGAAGACGAACAGCGGAATCTGGATAAGATGAGGCTGGTTGAGCAGGAACAGCTAACCGACTATCCAGTGCAGCACTTCTGGGTTGGTCGCCAGGCTTACATACGTAGTCGCGGTGAGCGCAAATTCCGTAAAGCACTTATGGTGCATGATACTACAATGAAAAAGATGCAGTCTCTTGGAGAGTTTCAGGACCACAGCATTATTGGTACGCGCGAGGTTCTCTTTGATCTGCGTGTGCCGGAGCATGAGAAAGTTATCCTAGCTCTTCTTGGGGATGCTCTGGTTGCAACCGAGCGTCCGGGCTATTACAAAGCTACACTTGATCCCGCTATGTGGAAGGAACTTGAGCACAAAGGTATTATCATTTCGCAAGATCGCCATCGCAAAGATGGAGCGACTAATGATAGCGGTTCATCCACAGATGACGAGAGTGACCCTGTCTCTACTCGGCGTAACCGCAGCCCCTCTGATGAGTCCGGTGATGCTAGTCTAAGATATGGAATGGTATTACACAATCGTCTGGGCTGGAACGTCATTTGTATAATGACATGAAAGGGGAATTTGCGTATGTTGAGAGAGATGAAGAATGTGATTGTGGTTTCACTTGTTGCTGTAGCTGTTCTGTGTGGCACGGGAGCGGCAGGGCAAACCGTGGATGAGTTGCTTCGGCAACTCATGGACTCCTCAGGACAGTACCGCGGTAGTGGACCAGAGGAAGTCCATTACATCTGGTCGACCGTCAAGTTAAACGCTTTCCCAGAGCCAGACCATGTGGAGCCCGGGCATGTCCAACTGAGGGTGGAGTTGTCATCCACACATGATTGTGGTGACATAACCTTGGAACTCGTTGATGTCCAAAAGCTGGAATATTCCGGACCGCGTTCCTGGATCAGCAACGCTCGGACAGATAACCCGGAAATCTACTACTTGGACCTGGTGATACCTGCTAAGGATACCAGCGGACTGGAACTGGTGGCCACTGGATGTGGGACTCGCACGGACACTCTTTTCTGCTATTTCATACCGAACGGAGACAGTATCGACTACGGTTCCTATCGCACTAAATTCTATCTAACATCACGACTCAACTACATACCTCCGAGAAGCTACCATATCCTGAAACCGGCGATGCCAGATTCTACGTGTCTGGAAAGAGCTACCGCTGCGTCGGAACAGGAGGAGGCCCTTCTGAACGAGTTTCGGCAAATGGAAAACGAGCCATTGACCGAGCATTCGAGCCAGTCAATCACAGTTAACCACGTGGTCTACATTCGCTCTCGTGGTGAGCGCAGGTTCCGCAAGGCAGTGCTGGTTGACCCTTTAACAATGCAGCAGATGCAGTCAGTGGGGGAGTCTCTGGACCGCAGTATCATAGGTACGCGCGAGGTTCTTTTTAATTTGCGAGAGCCATCACACGAGGAAGTGATGCGCTCTCTTCTTGGCGATGCTCTGACTGCGACCGAGAACCCCGGTTATTACAAAGCGACGCTTGACCCCGCCATGTGGAATCAGCTTGAGCAAAAAGGTATTGTGGTTTCAAGAGGACGCGAGCGCAAAGATGGGGCAACAGACGACGGCGGCTCATCAACAAATGATGAGAGTGACCCGGGCCGGATTCAGCGCAATCGCAGCCCCTCTGATG
>QNAF01000181.1 GCA_003641405.1 Candidatus Zixiibacteriota bacterium
CCCTAAAGGGAAGGATCACGGCAACTGGAAGGGCGGACACAGGGGCGCAGTTGATACCGCAGCTTGGCAACAGCTTCGCAGGGATAGTCTTAAGCGCGACGACTACAGGTGTCAAGAGTGTGGAGATAGAAACAGGCAAGGCAGAGGATCGCGCATCAACCTTGAAGTTCATCACATTCAAGCAATCAGCGTTAAGCCCGAACTTGCGCTCGATGCCTCCAACTGTATTGTTCTCTGTAGATCGTGTCATTACAAAACTCATAATTATGGCGGTAAAGCCTTAGTGCAGCGTGGCGGCAGATAGTTTACCGAATTCTGTCATTACTACGGAACCCTGAGTGACAGGAAAGGTCGTTGAAGGCATTACTGAGCCTTCAGATATTCCCGCTGTAAGCCCTGCTACCGCAGTGTCTCCGTATACGTTCCAAACATATTCTTCACCAGCGTTTTTACCTAGAGCGACTTCTACATCGCAAAACTGAGTGAAGCGTGAAAGCGGTTGAACTGCATTTCGCAGCTCTTCCGACAAAGTAGGAGTAGCCATAAAGCCACTCGATGCCGACCATAATTGTCCAGCCATGATTTATACCTCTAAAGTTAAGTTACTCATCGACCCGCCATTGCAGCTCGATTTTGTTTCATCCTGTCCAGTACTGCGGCAGGGGAATTGTCAACCTCTTGAACAGTGGGAGTTCGATACCGACGACCCGCCTGTCTAGTTGGCTCACGTTGTAATGAAGCCTTATTATCCGCACGACTGCTTTGAGTAGCTTCAGCGAGTGGTTGCCCACCTATTCTGCTTGAAACGCTCTCTGTTGCCCTTTGAATGACTTCTAGCGGGGATAAACTTGGATCAGCCTTGCTGATTACGTCTGTCTCAGCATTAACCGCGTTGTAAAGTATGCGGTCCTGCACGATCTCTGGATGTGTGTCGCTCATCCATCTAACCCCTTCGTCAATCGAGCCACGATAAGCCTTATTAGCTGTATCAGACTCAATCTTTGCTACGGTTTCCGCCGTTATCTGCTGCGTTAAAGCCTGTACGTCAATGTTTTGGGTAGGCTTTTGCCGCCCTATCAAATTCGCCAGCTTTTGCGCTGCATCATCGGTGTTACCGTCATAAACATTCTCCAGAAACTCTTTCGTAGCTTCCAAAGAATCATCGTTCCCTACGTCCTGGCTGGATAGTTGGGATGTTTGCTGGGCATCTTGCTGCCCCTGCAATTGAGTGTAGTAGTTATCTAATTCGACTTTTCGTCTTAGTAACGCCTCCTCTCTTGCATCTTGCTCTATTGCTCTTGTCGAAGCCCGCGCTAACCGGCTATCGGCTGCGCCCTGCTTCTGAGCGATTGCTACGACCTCATCCCAGGTCCTCTCTTCGTCCACTCCGTCGATACGCAATGTGATTGTTTCTTTTTTAGCGGCCTCTAGCGGCGGCTCTCCCATATCCGGCACGGAAAGCGTGTCCGGCTCCTTGCTATCTGCATTTGCAGCAACAAGGTCTTGGATTGACTGCTCGCGTGGAGATAAATCAGCCTCTTCAGGTAGTTCTACTTCTATTGGCTCTAGTTCATTTTGTGAAACGCCCTCGTGGGTAGCTTCTTGCTCGATACTCATAAGTTTTACCTATCTTTTATTAGAAAGTTGTTGATGGGCATTGTGCCCTGCCGATATTGCCTCGTTAATCCAAACAAGGAAGTTTTTTGCCGTCCCAGCTTTCGCTTGAATCGCAGCAATCTTTCTTTTACGCCACGGTGCAACGGTTAATAATTGATAGCTGCAATCTTCAATTTCTTGTTTCGCGCAACCCGTTAGGTATCTGCCAAGCTCTGTACGAAGGAATGTTTCCGCGCCCTCGCCAAGCATAGCTTCCGCAAACAAGGAGTAGTCCTCCTCGTCTGCTGTCGAAAAGTCTGGCGTTACTGAGTGTAGCTCTGTCATATGCCGCTTCCCATCCGTACTTTAATATTCATTTCACGATTTAGCGTGTTCTGCCTAGCCGCTTCAATATCTCGGTTCGTTTTATCCTTGCTTGACTCAATTGCAATCTTACTTCGCAGTTCTTCCACTTTAATGCCTTTAGCATCCGCCATCTTAATTAGCTCTAGCTCACGTTTAGCGGTGCTCTCACGGATTTCCCGCTCCGCATCCGATTGGAGTTTCATAGAAAGCATTTGCTGTTCATGCTGGTACTGCGCTTGAGTTTTCTGCTGTTCTGCTTGGGCTTCCGCTTGTACGGCTTGTACTTCAGGTGGCGGTAAGTCTTCTTTTTTCGGAGCATTAGGGTCTTCCTGTTTTAAGAATCGCGCTCCGTCCCCATATCCAGCGTAAGAATAGATTTCTTTAATAACCTCTTCCCACTCTGTTATTTCTTGGGCTTGCGGCATTTGCGCTGTGCTTTGTACCGCCATCATTAGCCGTTGTAGTTTTTGCTGTGGATTAGTATTGCCCATGCCTACGTTGACCGTCACAGTCAATTCTTGCTGTATCAATTCGTCGAATTTCTCTGGGCTTCCCGCCATCTGTATCAGTTCTTCCTTTAGTCCTGCTTTGCCCGCAGCCAGCGCGAGGATTGTTGCATCGGTTTCGTAATACTGGATTAGCTTCGTTAATGATCCAAGTACCTTTTCTACCCACGTCTCAATGAATGTTCGCATCGCGTATTCTTGAACAATGTTGGCACCGTTGCTCATCAAATTCATGCCGCCAACCGTCTCATTCATTGCGCGATTAGATTGAACGGTACTTGAACTGAATGTTCCCATGAGCTCATCCATGTCCATATTGAGCCTATCTTGCTCCGCATAACTTGAGCTAGTAACGTCAGGCGTGTTGATAATCTCAACATCTTCCTTGGGGTTATCAACCATGATGCCGCCACCCGGTACGTTACGCATCAATGCGCCTAAATCCACGTTGCCCTGCCGCTTAATCATGTACCGTTTATTCAGAACCAGCCTGACATTCTCATAGCGCTGGTCAGCAAGGATATTAATCTCTCTTTGTAGCTGCTCACCTAACTCTGATACGGACGATGGATAGTTACGATGTGCCTCAACCGTTGATACGCCAATCGTGTAAACATCGCGGCCATGCTTGTGGTAGTCCGTCAAAGGAACCGGCTCACTAAGCAGTAGGGTCGTTCCTATCGTGTAATAGGCCATATCCACACCTTCATGGTTGTAGATATTGAAATGCACCCATACAGTCTTAAATTCGTTTATAACGCCAATGTCTACGGGATCAGTCCGGTCTTTCTCTCTAGCTAACCTTGTTGCATCGCCATCCAAGTTACCTGTGCCCGCAGCAATGATTTGATCCAGCGAGTATTCAAACCATTCTGGCGCATTGGTCTTCTCATTCTTGTGTCCCATTGAATTAAGCACATCCGTTGCGTACATCGGCATTTGCTCAATAAGATAGGGGCTTGTTCCTGCTGGATCACGCCAATCAGCGTTAGGATCGAACCTGAAGTTTTCTGGTGCAAGCAGGTCAATAACTGGCTCATCAGCCTCAATAACTGTATTGATAACCACCTCTTCACCGAGAACATAGCCTTCCTCATCAAGAATTTCCTCCCCTTCCTCGTCTAGCGCTGGGTTAAATTCTGTAACGTCACGGGTTTCATACTTCCAGTAATTTTTCGATATGCACACGCCGTATACGTTCGTGTCCTGATATGCGCCCATTGCGGTTAAGAACCAGGGGATTGTCTTATCAAGCCTATGCTGCACCAAGACTTTGTTTAGTTTTGCGGATTTACTCTGAAGAGTGCTGTTCTCATCCACTCCTTTCACACTAACTAAATCGCTATTAGTGAATAATGCGGATGCAAGCGCCGCTTCATGCCCGCGAAGAGACGAGCGTATTTTTGGCCGAAACATCTTCTTCCCAGCTAATGGGTCACGCCCTACTTCTGCGGGGTGCTCGCTATGAAAGTTATTGAGATTGGTCTCCCATTGATTGCGCACACTTGAAGACATGTAATCGGTCGATGCGTTATAAGCATTGCGGGCACGCTTAACCCAAATATCTTTTTCATCAACTAAAGCCAAGTCCTCAACTGGGTCAAGATCAGTCTCAAGCCTGTCGCCAAAATGCTGGTCGTCATTCATCATGTCTAAATCTCGCCCTTTTTTGCGCCTATAACGCCTTTGTGATCTCTGGCCAGCGACATTAAATCGCTGTTGTCAGTCACGAACTTCGAGAGTCCGAAACGCTCTAGTATCTCCCCTGCCGCCATCTTAACCGCCTTCTCATCTACGGTAATGCTTCCGGTTAGCAGGATTCTAAACCGGTCTTCCATTGATAACTCAGGTATCCATACGTCACATAAATGACCTTTGTCATGCACATGAACGCCCCAATGTCGATTTGGGTACTCTTTAACTAAAGATGCGCCCAAACGCTTGCATAATTTATCGCAATAAAGCGCTTCTTTTAGTTCGTGCTGTTCAACTATCTGCATTTGTTATCCGGTAGGTTCAAAACTGTTTTGTGTGCTCATTCCTGCTGTGGGCTGGTGAATCGGGTATGCGAAGGTCAAAGCAAGCGAATCAGCCCTGTCTGGTGAACTCATGCCGCGTGACTTCATATCTTCTTTCTTCTCAAGCCGTATTTGCTCTTTCGGAGTGTAATCGTATTCCAAGCCGACTAACTGTTCACCCAGCTCAGTGTCGTCCGGTATATCGCAACCTGCCTCTATCCACTCTTTCATGCGATACCACATTTCAGCACGAAGATTTACGAAGCGAGCGGGGTCTTCAGCTCTTCGCCCAGCATTAACACCCACAACGGGATAATTTAGGTTCTTTAAGTAATCCACTACGCCCGAACCCAAGCCGACCTCATCAACAAATATTGTTGCCATAGCGTGTTTTTTGTATTCTTCAGCACAGCGCATAGCCACTTGAATGTTATCCAAACCTCTAAAGCATGTTTGCCTGAGAACTTTGCGGCCCTGCCTCACTGTTATAACCGTCTCATCGTCACCGAATCGCGCAACATCACACCCGATAGCAATAGCGTGATACACGAATAGATCAGGATGAAATGCAGCGCTGCGCCCATCTGCAACCGCACCACTACTAATTAACTGACAAGAGCCTGATTGCGGAAATTCCCCGCGCACACGAACACGGAAGAAATCACTATCTTCACCATGATCGTCCAACCATTCTTGAATTTTGTACTTGTTTGTCATGCTGCAAGTACGGGAATCTATCTTATTTGTAGTCCATCTGTGCCTGTACTTACCAAAGCACTCTCTAAACCGTCCACTATTTCGCGTTGGATTGCCGAAACAGAACCACATCGCCCTTGAAGTGGTCATGGCACCCTCGGATACTTCCCAAATCACATCAGCAATGGCACTGTTCCCACTCCATAACGCCTTGCCTTTCCTCCGCGTGAGCAGTGTGTGGTTGGGTACTTCCGCGCAGTAAACATAGCCTTCGTAATCAACATTTTTTATTTGTGATGTACGCAGGTATGTTAATCGGGCTTTATCTGTAACAGACACAACATAGCCTTTGTTATTTGTTGATACCTCTCTGCCGTCGATGATAGATACGGTGTCGAGTGCGCGTTCGGTTATAACTGAATCAACCCCAGTCTTTAGCGCTGCCTCATGAAGGTCATCAGATAATCCAGCGCATGATGTGTAC
>QNAF01000182.1 GCA_003641405.1 Candidatus Zixiibacteriota bacterium
GACATCCGAAGAAAGTCCGGATATCCCAACCAGGCCGGAGTGTTTGTTCAACAGGGTGCTGCCTTCGTGCAGCGAAAGCTCTTCGCGCGACATAATGTGCAGAATGATGGCCGGATCAATGTCCCCCGACCGCGTTCCCATCAGCAGCCCCTCAAGCGGCGTGAACCCCATTGACGTGTCAATAGATACACCGTTCTTGATAGCTGTGACCGACGCCCCATTACCGAGGTGCGCCGTGATAATTTTCAACTCTTCGACTGGACGACCAACCATGTCTGCAGCACGGTCGCTGACAAACTTGTGCGAAGTGCCATGGAAGCCATACCGTCGAATTCCGTATCGCTTGTAAAACACATAGGGCAGGCCATAAATATAGGCGTGTGGTGGCATGTTGCAGTGAAAAGCCGTATCGAAAACAGCCACTTGTGGTACACCCTCAAGGCTCTTCTTGCAGGCGTTGATGCCTCGGAGATTGTGGGGATTATGAAGGGGAGCCAACTCCGTCAGGGGACGCAGTTCCCGCATCAGGTCCGTAGTAATAAGCGCCGAATCCGAGAAACGCTCACCGCCGTGAACGACTCGATGCCCTACGGCGTCGATCTCACTCTTGTCTTTGATAACACCATGTTTCTCTGACATCAGAATCGAGATCACGTACTCGACAGCGACAATGTGATCAAGTATCTCAGCGGAAATCTTAATTTCTTCCTGACCGTGCCGCTTGTGAGTCAGTACGGAGGCAGACATGCCGATACGCTCAACTCTCCCCTTCGCCATAGCTTCTTGCGTCTCGGTATCGACCATCTGGTACTTGACCGAGGATGATCCGCAGTTGATAACCAGTATCTTCATTGTTTTTTATCCTCGTCATGACTATTGTTGTTGCATCCAATGCGGTTGCCTTCCTCGTCATATTCGAAGAAACCACTGCCGGTCTTGACACCATAATGACCCGCACGCACGAGTTTGCGAAGCATCGGGCACGGGTTATATTTGTGCTCAGAGAGCTCATCGAGCAGATTGATCATCCATGACATCACTACATCCAGCCCCATCATGTCCGCCAGTGATAAGGGACCGACATTAAAGCCGAACCCCAACTTCATGGCTTCGTCAATGTCCTCAGCCGACGCAACACCTTCCATAAGTACATGCATGGCCTCGTTCAAAAGAGGAACAATGATACGAGTTGTGACATAGCCGGGATACTCGTTGACAGTGATCCACTTCTTGTCCAGCATCTCGGCTAACTGGACGGCCTTATTGAATGTTTCCTCATCGGTGTGAAGACCTTTGACGATCTCGACCAGCGGGACTCTGGATACGGGCCTGAGAAAATGCATTCCAATGATCTTCTCAGGACGGCTGGTAGCCTCGGCAATCTCCGAAATTGAAAGCACTCCGGTGTTGGTAACCAGCAGCGCCGATTTGGAACAGATCTTGTCAAGTTGCTCGAAAAGCGCACGTTTGATAGCCAATTTCTCGGGGATGGCCTCAAATACAATCTCAGCATCTTCTGACTGGGAGATGTCGGATGTCGGAAATATCCGCGCCATTATTGCTCTCTTGTCGGACGCCGTAAGCCCCCAGCGACCGATCTCGCGGTCTATTGACTCACCGATGCGGCGGATGCCGTGTTCGGCCAGTTTGGTTGTTTTATCTACCAGCATGACTTCGTAACCAGCGGTAGCGATAGCTTCAGCCAACCCCTGGCCCAACCTGCCGGCCCCGATAATAATGATGTTCGCGCTAGGCATTTTTGGCCCACTTTCCATAAAAACTGTGACGCATTACGTAGTATATCGGCTTCATGGCGAGCCAGAGTATACTGATTCTGATAAATATGCAAGTACTATTTACTGGACCAGTCAGTCCACAGCAGCAAACAGGACGCTTTTGCTCTGGTCGAAACCGACCGATATCCGTATAATATGAGTGGAGGTTGTTTCTCGGACACCTTCGCCCGGACGACTTAAGTACAACAGGAGGCCTTATGCCAAAGTCCAGCAGACTATTTATCGCGACGTTACTCGTCATTCTGACAGCCATCCCTTCAGCCTGGGCTATCCAGCGCACCGCCCCCAGACTGAATGTGGTTAGCTTCTCCGGTGGCTATGCCGGACCGGTTGGCACGTACGATGGTACAGTGGCTCTCGATTTCGATTTCGATGGGACACTTGTGGATTTCGACGCCAAGAACGTGTACGAAAACGGGGTTCGGCTTGCGATAAGCTACGGAGCCGTCAAACGAGGGCACTGGTTGGGGACACTAGGATTCGAATATACCCGACACAACTACAAAAACCCGCTGGTTCAGAGACATAGCAATCATCTCTACGAAATTACTTTCCTTGAGGACCCGGCTTTCTCGCAATACGACCTGGAACTTTCGCTGGGCTACCTTTTCAACGATCTGAACTACACGGTATGGTCTCCCCTGTTTGGCTTTCGTCTAACAGCAGGAATGAGCGGTATCAGTGCTGAACGTGTGGAGTCTGAGTATCAGAGCAGTCTGTCGCTGGGACTTGATTTCGGAGCCGACATCAAGATCTGGACGGCACCGGACAAAAGATCGTTTGTGACCCTCTCATCGGTCAATAGCTGGGATTTTGCGGCGTCCAATGACCGTCCGCGCTATCTCAATATCGGCGCCGGTATCAAGTATTACTTTAGGCCCTGAAGATGATCTTTCTCTCTGTACGACTGTGTCAGAAAACCATGTGTTCGGCAGATGTCCACATCTGCAGGATAAAGTGGCACATGTGGACTGTACTACGCACAGGAAAGATGCCACACCTGTGCGACACTGCCGAGAAAAGGACTATGATTTGACCCGAAGAGCATACCCCCTGACACTCATATTCATCGCGGTGCTGATTCTCGCCAGCATCATGGCGGGCTGCAACGGCGATGACAACCCGGTCGATCCCGGCCAGCCACCGGTGATTTCCGTTTTTGTGGCCGCGCCTTCGACAATTACTGTTGGTGAATCTTCAGTTATCACATACAAAGTGAGCCGTGCCGATTCAGTTAGATTGGTCCCGCCAGAGACCAGCCTTGTACCTACTGACTCGGGGCAAACCCCTGTTACGCCTGCGTTCACTACAACCTATTCACTTGTTGCCTATAACAAATACGGGAAAGACTCGGCAAGCACGATTGTATCCCTGACCGGAATCGGACTTGAGGCCGTCAACGGCCTCTACTACAAAGGCGAGATGAACAGCTCTGTTCAGACACCGCTCCTTCAGTTCAGGGCGGCAGGCGACACTTCGCTGGTGACTCCAAATACCTGGGCGTCTTTCTCAATAATTGAGGGAGACGGCACTCTGACAAGCGATTCCGGGCTAATCGACGACGGCCAGATCGCCCAGACAGCCTACGACTTTTCAGGCTCGCTTGGCCACGCGGTTGTTCGTGCTATCATATCCGGCACCGATACTCTGGATGTCCAGGTTCGCGCTAATACGATCATCCCGGGAACAAATGGGCAGGCGCAGTATGTACTGCTGAGTGATACTTATGCTGACGTCAAGCACTTCAACGGCGACCCCTACAGGGTGGACTATCCGCCTCAAGACCCAGACAATTCCTACGCCGTGTATGAGGACACAGAAGGCCTCGTTGTTGCCGTCGAAGATACAGAACTCCCGTGGGACTTGATCCAGGATAACGAGCCTGTTGATGTGATACTGATTACAGGTGTCCTTGCAGGTTGTGAGACTGCCGATGGTATCGGTATTGGATCGCCCATCTTAGACGTGAGGACTGTGTTCGGTGTTCCTTACGTGGAGTCACTGATGGGGGACGCCTATTTCTTGCGATACCTGGACGAAGGGCTGGATTTCTATACCGACACAACAGGCGACTCACTAGTCGTGGAGTTGCACCTGAGAAAAACTGCCAAGACCTCGGAAGCAGCGCCACCGAGGTACCAGTATATTTCAGCCGACAGGTAGGCATATCTCGTCACTTTCTTGACATCGCCGATTAGTACCAGTATAATTCCAGTCAATTATTCTTTTCATTTAGAGAAAGGCATTACAATGCGACGTTTGGTTTTGTTATCAGTAATGGCCCTGGCTGTATTAGCCGGACATGGAGGATGTGAAGAAATCGAATACGAAAAACGACACAAAGACAACCCGTGTGTTACTCTTGAGACCAACCACGGAACAATGACCCTGGAACTGTATCGCGATGTGGCCCCTGCTCATGTTGATTCGTTCGTAGCGCGAACAGTCGAGGGTTTCTACGACAGCACGATTTTCCATCGCATAATCGACCAATTCATGATCCAGGGTGGTCAGCCGCGCAAGGGCTCACCTAACGTAGATTACACGTTGGACCTGGAACCCAGCGATGTACCGCACCGCGAAGGCACTCTGGCTATGGCGCGCACTCCTGATCCCAACTCAGCCGGCACACAGTTCTATATCGTCCTGACGCAGGAAAGGACAAAGCACCTTGACGGACAGTACACGGTGTTCGGCCACTTGATTTCAGGCTATGAAGTGCTGCATGAGATAGGAGCGGTGAAAACGAATAAGAGCGTGCCATTGGAGCCGGTCGTGCTCACCAAGGCATTCATGTCGGATGTTGAAGGGAACCCGGAGAAAGAGTAGTTTTCAGCCTGCTGTGGGATCCTATAGCGGTATAAACCCGGCAGATGTGAACATCTGCCGGACACAGAAGTCCGACCTGCCACGCCGTTATCTGTCATGCTGAGTTCCGTAGGTCAGGTAGTAGCAATAGTAGGTCGGGTTCCGAACATGGTTCGCTGGAGTGAGAAACCCGACATCTTCCGAACCAGGATGTCGGGTTTCTCCCCACCTGCGGCGGGTCGGAACACCGACCTACTCACAGTCACTTCTTTGAGTTCCGGCAGGTCTTGCGTATCAGAGGTGGGTGTGACCCGGCGAGACTATCTTCTGGGACGGCCTCTCCACATCTGCCGGACACTGTTAGCTGAAGTAGCGACTTCTTAAACTCCGAATACTTATTGATGGAACCTGTCGAGGAAAGTCCCGTTTCTAAGAATATGAGCACTCGAAAGATCGTTATTCTCGGATCAACCGGATCGATCGGAAAATCGACCCTTGATGTTGTACAGGCACATCCGGACTGCTTTGATGTGCTCGCCCTGGCGGCAAAATCAAATGATGAGCTTCTTGAGAAACAATACCGACAATTCCGCCCCCGTTATCTCTGCCTTGTCGATGAAGCCCCCGGCAAGCGTCTCGTCGAAAAGCTCAAGGATGAGCCGGTTGAAATCCTGATTGGCGAGAAGCAACTCGCAGAACTGGCAGCTCTGACTGATACCGACCTGGTATTGAACGCTGTTGTTGGTGCCGCCGGTCTGAAAGTTTCCGTTGAAGCCGTCAAGGCAGGTAAGCTGTTGGCCCTGGCCAACAAGGAATCACTCGTGGCCGGTGGTCCTCTCTTCCCGGGATTGTGCAAGCGAACAGGGACCAGAATTCTACCGGTCGATTCCGAACACTGCGCCATCTGGCAAGCCCTCGGCGCCGGTAAGGAAACTGAAGCCCGAAAGATCTTACTTACTGGTTCAGGAGGACCATTCCGTACACTCCCACTTGACGATTTTCCCCGTATCACAGTGGAACAGGCGCTGAACCATC
>QNAF01000183.1 GCA_003641405.1 Candidatus Zixiibacteriota bacterium
CTCAAGGGGTCTCGGATTCGCCGGCACCATGAAGCGCCACGGATTCAGCGGCGCCAACAAAACCCACGGACAATCCGACCGCTGGCGGGCACCGGGCTCTATCGGCCAGTCATCCTATCCGTCACGCGTCTTCAAAGGAATGCGCATGTCAGGTCGGATGGGCAAAGATACGGTGACAGTGCTCAATCTCCCGGTCGTCAAAGTGATAGAGGAAGAGAACCTCATGCTGGTGAAAGGCAATGTGCCGGGGCATCGAGGCGCTCTACTGAGGATTCGCAAGTCGAACCGCAGCCGTAACTAGCGAGTATTGATAATGACTGTGAAAGTGTACAATCAAGAAGGTGTCGAGGTCGGAACCGTTGATCTCAAGACCGAAGTTTTCGGTGTCGAGCCGAATGAATCCGTCGTCCACCAGTACATAACTAATTACCTTGCCAGACAGCGGCAGGGCAACGCCAGTACGAAGGGCCGAAGTGAAGTCTCCGGTGGTGGCCGCAAGCCGTGGCGTCAGAAGGGTACTGGACGTGCCAGGGTGGGGACTATCCGCTCGCCATTGTGGCGTGGTGGTGGTACGACCTTTGGACCCAAGCCGAGGGACTACGGTTCCCCTATGCCTCGTAAGATGAAGAGGCTGGCGATCAGGTCAGTGTTTTCCGATAAGGCCATGACTGAGCGAATCAAGGTCATTGATCGGATTGATTTCCCTGAGATAAAGACCCGCTCTATGGCAAGTTTGCTCACCAAGCTGGGTCTCGAGGGCAAGAAGTGCCTGGTGATAGATGAAGGTAAGAACGAGAACTTGGCTTTCTCGTGCAGGAACATCCAGAGTGTGAAGTATCGACGGGCCGCACTGGCTAATGGATACGAAGTGCTGGATGCTGACTGGGTCCTGTTTACAAAAGCCGGACTGGAGAAAGTTCAGGAGGTGTTCTCATGAGTGTGGATCCGAGAATCATCATCAAATCACACATTGTGACAGAGCGTTCCGCGCGGCTCAAAGAAACCCATCGTCAGTATGCCTTTGAGGTGGACAAAAGGGCCAACAAGCATGTCATTAAGACTGCTGTGGAAAAAGCCTTCAATGTGAAAGTTGATACTGTTCGGACGATGATAATGCCGGGAAAACTCAAGCGCCTTGGACGGTTTGCGGGCAAGACCCCGACCTGGAAGAAGGCTATCGTACAACTAAAGGAAAAGCAGGTCATCAGCATGTTCGAAAACATGTAGACCATGGTAGGATAGAATGGGTATCAAGAAATTTAGACCTGTAACACCGTCGCTGAGGTTTCGCACCGTTCCGTCTTTCGATGAGATAACATCGACTGTCCCGGAAAAGGCACTTCTGAGACCTCTGAAAAAAAGCGGGGGGCGTAACAATAAGGGTCGCATAACTGCTTATCAGAGGGGCGGCGGTCACAAGCGGTTCTACCGGGTGATTGATTTCAAACGCGATAAACTAAATATCCCCGCGCGTGTGGCTTCAATTGAGTATGACCCCAACCGCTCAGCTCGTATTGCTTTGCTCCACTATGTCGATGGTGAAAAGCGGTACATTATAGCTCCCGATGGTGTCAACGTGGATGATCGTCTGATGTCAGGCGAGCAGGCGGAAATTCGAGTTGGCAATGCCATGCCGATTTCAAGGATGCCTCTCGGATCAATGTTGCACAATATCGAGATGCGTCCGGGCAAAGGTGCCCAGATGGTACGTTCCGCTGGTGCCATGGCACAGTTGATGGCCAAAGAAGGCAACAAAGTCATTCTCAAGATGCCGTCCGGTGAAGTCAGAAACGTTCCCGACAATTGCTATGCCTGTCTCGGACAGGTCGGAAATATCGACCACAAGAATGTTATCTGGGGTAAAGCCGGAGCTTCCCGATGGCGGGGACGGCGACCGAACGTCCGTGGTGTTGCCATGAATCCGGTAGATCATCCCATGGGAGGCGGCGAAGGCCGTTCTTCGGGAGGTCGGCACCCATGTACACCGTGGGGTAAACCAACAAAAGGGTACAAAACGAGGCACAAACGCAAATCGATGGATCACCTCGTGGAACCCCGAAAGAAAGCGAAATAGTCAGGGAGTCAGTTTATGCCGCGATCGTTGAAAAAAGGTCCGTACGTCGATCTGAAACTGCAGAAGAAAGTCGATAAGGCCATTCAGACCACCGACAAGAAGGTCATCAAGACTTGGTCTCGTCGTTCGACTGTAACCCCTGAATTCGTAGGGTTGACTTTTGCAGTTCATAACGGTAACAAGTTCATTCCGATATATGTGACGGAGAACATGGTGGGTCATAAACTTGGAGAATTTTCTCCTACTCGTACTTACCGCGGACACGGCGGCCGGTTGGTTGAGCGCACTTCGCAATTGAAAGGATAGTGTAGGAAATGGCTCAGGAAGAAACTCAGCGACCAGTCAGGAACAAGCTTCTGGCACAGATCCAGGCACTCGACGAGGCTGACGAGAAGAAGGTTATCCGAACTCGTGCGCGCCGGTCCAGGATCCGCCCTGAGTTTGTCGGACATACATTTGCTGTTTTCAATGGTCAGGGCTTTACTAATCTGAAAATAACTCAAGAGCTAGTAGGCAAGACCCTTGCAAAGGCTGTTCCCAAGGAAACCCCGACGGCTCGGTCAATGTTTTTGAGCATACCTCAGCGCAAAATGCGCCAGGTGGCTCAGCTCGTTATTGGATTAAGGGTCGAGAAGGCTCTGGATATCCTGAACTTCACACCAAAAATTGCTGCGGAACATATTGCAAGAACACTCAAATCAGCAGTTGCCAACAAGCTCTCTGTTGAAGGAACTTCGCAACTCAACCCGGAAGATCTGAGCGTTAAGCGTATTACAGTTGATGCCGCTCCGACGGCCAAGCGCATCCGTTTCCAGTCTATGGGGCGTGTGTTCCGGTATCGCAAGCGGTTCTGTCACCTCTCTATCTACCTCGAGGAGAAGCCGGTACAAGGGGAAAGCGCTGTGCTCTCCAAGGTGAAGGATGCGGTGGATGGCGCTGAAAAAGCGAAAACTACCAAGAAGAAAACGAAGTCAAAAAAGACGGCTTCCCCAAAGATGACAAAGGCTTCCAAGAAGTCCGCTCAATCCGGTGTGTCATCCAGGAAAGCCGGGTCGAAAGCAGATAAGACCGCAGGTGGTGGCAAACAAGGCAGTCAACGAGGTCGCTGACGCTGCCATGATGAATGATATGAAGGCTGACTTTAGGAGATAGTATTGGGACAGAAGACTCACCCAATTGGTTTTAGGCTTGGAATCATCAAGCCGTGGAACAACCGCTGGTATGCTTCTGATAAGAAGTTCGCGGATCTGGTTCACGAAGACATGATGGTTAAACGTTATATCTCAAGACGTCTCGACAACGCCGGTATCGCCAACGTTGTGATATCGCGTGCGTCGAAGAGGGTCACAATCGACATTCACACTTCGCGCCCCGGTATTGTCATCGGGCGTCGGGGAGCGGAAGTTGATAAGTTGCGCGAGGAGCTGCACCTGCTGACCAAGAAGGACATCTTGCTGAATATCGTCGAGGTCAGGAAACCGGAACTTAGCGCCAAGCTTGTGGCCGACTCGGTCGCTCGACAGCTTGAAGGTCGTATGTCATTCCGACGCGTCATGAAGAAATCCCTGATGGCCACCATGAAAATGGGCGCCGAGGGCATCAAGATCCAATGCGGCGGACGACTCGGAGGAGCTGAGATCGCTCGGAGTGAAAAGTACATGGATGGCCGCGTACCCTTACATACACTTCGAGCCGATATTGACTATGCCACTTCGACCGCCAACACGACTCATGGTACTGTCGGAGTGAAAGTCTGGATCTGTCGCGGAGAAATTCACAAGGCCGGACAGTTCTATGGCACTGAGGAAGAGAAGACGGGTACAGGGACGGCTGATACCTCGGCACCTGCACCGCGATCTCGTCGAGGAAGAGATGCTGACAAGAAAGATGGTCGGAAACGACCCCGTGGTCGTCTTCGCAGAGCGGACTCCAGTAGTCCCGCTCCAAGAGGACGTCGTCCAGATACCAGACCTTCCGGGCCTCCCGCTGGCAAGCCAAGACCGTCGGGAGACAACAAGATCAATAAACCTGCTAGTCCGGCTAACAAACCGACTGACGCGGGCAAAGGTAAATCTGAGGCGTAGCATAACTGTGATGAGCATGGAGATTATCCACCGATGTTAATGCCCAAAAGGACAAAGTATCGCAAACAGCAGCGTGGGCGAATGTGTGGCAAGGCCAGGGGCGGTACCGCCGTCGATTTTGGAGAATTCGGCCTGAAAGCCATGGAGCCCTGCTGGATGACGAATAGGCAGATCGAAGCTGCTCGTGTGGCGATGACGCGCCATATCAAGCGTGGTGGTAAGATCTGGATTAGAGTCTTTCCCGACAAGCCGGTTACAAAGAAACCGGCCGAGACACGCATGGGAAAAGGCAAAGGTGCTCCGGAGCATTGGGTGGCGGTTGTCAAACCCGGACGGATCCTCTTCGAGATACAAGGTGTCTCTGAGAAACTGGCTCGGGATGCACTCAGACTTGCTGCTAACAAATTGCCGATGAAAACAAAGTTCGTAACCAGAGCGGAAACAGAGGCGGTCTAATTATGAGGATTCAGGAACTACGCGAAATGACTGGCTCTGAATTGCTGCAGAGGAAAGCTGATCTCGAAGACGAACGGTTCAATCTGAATATGCGCAAGTCGTTTAAGTCACTTGATAATCCTCTCCGTCTGCGCTTGTTAAGGCGCGAGATGGCGCGGATCAATACCGTGCTACGCGAGGATGAGCTGGGTATGCGCCAACTGGCAAAGAGCAAAACATCCATTCTGGATGATGCCGATGCCACTAAGAAAGAGAAAAAGTGACACGGGAGATATAAATGAGCGAAATGCCACAGAGAAATCGCAGGAAACTCCGTGTTGGGATTGTTGTCTCCGACGCTATGGAGAAAAGTATTATTGTACGAATTGACAGGAAAATGAAACATGCCTTGTACAAGAAGCCGGTGAAATCATCAACCAGGCTTCACGCACACGACGAGAAAAATGACGCCAATGTCGGTGACAGGGTTCGTGTGATGGAAACAAGGCCGTTGTCAAAGACCAAGCGCTGGCGGTTGGTCGATGTGGTGGAGCGCGCCAAGTAGGCTTGGTTCCAAAAGCTATACGGTTAGGATAAGCAAGATGATCCAGGAATACACAGTTTTATCAGTGGCTGACAACTCCGGAGCTAAGCGAGCAATGTGTTTTCGCATTCTGGGCGGCAGCAAGAAGAAGAGTGCCAGTATTGGCGACATCATCGTTGTTGCTATCAAGGAGGCGATCCCGGGCGGGACGGTGAAGAAGAAGGAAGTCTGCAAGGCGGTTGTGGTCCGTACCCGAGCTCCCATCCACCGCAAAGACGGCTCCCTGATCCGCTTCTCAGATAACGCCGCGGTGATCCTTAACGATCAGAAAGAACCGCGAGGAACTCGTATTTTCGGACCCGTCGCCCGCGAATTGCGGGACAAGCAGTTCATGAAGATAGTATCACTCGCACCAGAGGTCATTTAGGAGAGATCGAGACGCCATGATAAAGAAAGGCGATACAGTTTACGTCCGTACAGGC
>QNAF01000184.1 GCA_003641405.1 Candidatus Zixiibacteriota bacterium
ATACTCAACCTGCACCATCATCCGAGCTGAGAATGACCAGGTCGTGGAAGAGTTCCTCGTCCGCAACAAAGAGTTCGAGATCGACCCCGCCAACCAGCTCGTTGACCCGGAACTCGTGAGTGAGCGCGGGTTCGTCAAGACCTATCCGACATTCCCCAACCTTGAAGGCTCCTTCTGCGCCCGCCTCAAGCGGAAACTCAACACATAGCACGTTGTTGAAAAACTCCTTTTATCCGCTTGGTTCGCGCACAGTTCTGTAGGTCAGGTTGCTTGCCAACCTGACAAGTCGAGATGGCAGGTTCACAAGGAACCTGACCTACTGGAACTGCCGCCACCACATGCGTCCGATTATTTGAGGAGCAGCATTTTGCGGGTGGCGGTTAATTCCCCAACAGTGACTTTGTAGAAGTACACACCCGATGCCAATGCCGTGCCGTTGAACTCCAGATCAACCTGTCCCCGGTCTGCCTTTCCAAACTGTCTGCTAACTACCTGTCCAAGCAGATTGTAAACTGTCAGTTCGTAGCTGTCTTTGATTGGCATTTCAAATGAGATTGTGGTGGTGGGGTTGAAAGGGTTCGGGTAATTCTGATAGAGAGCAAAACCACTCGGTAGTCCGTCCGGGGTGTCCGGGTCCCCCGGGACATCGACAGGAATTGACTGCGCCCGCGAGGCTGCGTTCTGGATATCAGCAAAAGTGTCTCCGGCAAGAATGGCATACGAGACGGTGTCGGTTTGACCGGGTACGAGCGTCAAGGGACCGGTAGCCAGAAGCATCCACAGGTCGGCCCGGTTCGTCTTGTTGATTTCTGAGTATTGAGTACCACTGCTAAGAATACGGTACTTTTCGTTGGTTGGGAGATTATCGTAGTAGTCCGCAGCCTCGACCACGGCGGTAGTCGCCAGGGGTCCGTCAATGAGCTTGGCCCCGCGATACCTGGAAAGAACCGGACTTTCAACTGTACCGCTGTTACGTGCCATCCAGAGAAAACCATCGGAGGACTCATAGCCTCCGGCGTTCTGCCCGTAGTTGTACACATCCCAATCAAGAAACAGACCGAAAAGCAGGTCCGAGATAGTGGTGCTTTCCGGATTGTGGAGAATGTAACGCAGCAGGATGTAGTCATCATTTGGTGGCGACAGCGCGAACGACTCCTGCGTGATCAGTAGACCAAAAGGATCGTCAGCCAGGCTGTCGTTAAAGGCGCTTCTGCTCTCCTGCGCTGCCGCTGCGCCGGGATCGGAGAATTGCATATTGCCTCCGGGAGCGACTTTGAAATCCAGGTCCGGTTCACTCAACATGGAATGTACCGTGCTGGAAACGCGGGTGAAACCATCGCCCATAATAAGACCGGCTTCGAACCATTCATTGCTGGTGCCGTTGAACCTAAAACCCACACCGCCAAGCTGAAGTGTAGAGTATGGTCCCATGCCATACACACCGAAATTCGACAGGCTGAACTCAATCCGTCCGACATCGTGGGTAGCGATCATCTTGGTCAGTTTTGGCTCTATCATGAAATGCAGGCGCACCGTGTTGGCGAATCCTGTACTGCTGATGTCAAGGTCGATCCCTAAGATCGAACCCTCGGTGACTGTGTCGGATACAATCACCGTGATGGAGTCCACCGAACGCGCAGTGTCACCGGATGCAATGTTCCCAAAGTAGAGTGAAGCATCCAGCACACTCAGGGCATCATTGGAGGAGCCAAGGACCGCTGAGACATTTTCAGCGTTGGCACCAATGTTCTGCAACACAACGGTGCCGGTAACCGTGTCGCCGGGCGCGATAGGGGCGTGTGTGAAATCATACACGCGCACGTGCGGGGTATCGCTCACCGCCGGAAGGGCATTCAGAGCAGCCAGGCAATCAATCTCACCCCAGCCATAAGTATTGTTCGGGATTGTGCCAAACCCATCGCGCTGGGTCGAGTTAAGAATTGCGGTTTTGATTTCATCCACAGTGGCATCAGGATTCTTCTGTCTCAAGAGCGCTACCAGCCCGGAGACGTGGGGCGTTGCTTGCGAGGTGCCGGTCAGGGAATTGTAAGCACTCGATGGAAAAGCTGAGCGGATGGTTGTCCCCGGGGCCACGACGTTTGGTTTTGTTTTAGTGAGGTCACACGGGGAAGGCCCTCGTGACGATTGCCACCAGATGACGTCAAGACTGTCGTTAAGATTACCTACGGCGAAACAGTCCAGAGAATCCTCTGCGCGATCAGCCGGGTTGGTAATCGAGGACGCCGTTTCTCCATCGTTGCCGGCACAGATAATGTTTACAATACCGAGTGCTTCGGTGGCATCGAGAGCATCGTACACTGTATTGACACAGCTCTTTCCAGGGTAGTACCAGCTATGGTTGATGACATCGGGAACGTCATCGACAGTGTTGGGGTTACCG
The DNA here is from genome assembly GCA_003641405.1 of Candidatus Zixiibacteriota bacterium. Taxonomy (GTDB): domain Bacteria; phylum Zixibacteria; class MSB-5A5; order GN15; family FEB-12; genus B22-G1. The sequence goes on from QNAF01000184.1 coordinate 2,402, forward strand.
TCAGGATCGGCCGCCCACTCGAAAGCATCCAGAACCGACACACCTACAGCATTCGTTCTGGCGCCGATCCAGCGAGCTCCCGGTGCCACACCAATCGTATCGCCGGAGAGATCGTCATGCCCCACCGCGATGCCGGTAACATGTGTACCGTGACTTTGTCCGGAAGGAAGCGGGAACGGCTCACCAGACAACTGATCGAACCAGGCCGCCGCCGAGTCACCGTCCTGCCCTTTCCAGTTGTTCACCAGGGCCGGGTGAGCACCATCGATTCCGGTATCAAATATGCAGACCAGTCTTCCGGCTCCGGTGTAACCAAGCGCCCACGTAGCAGGGGCGTTGATGTGCTCAAGGTTACTCTCTACGCCGACGGCATCTGTCGGAAGGCCGACAGGATCTGACTGCACGATTGAAATCGGCGTCTTGATTTCAGGAACTTCGTGGATAATACGCACATCCAAACGTGCCGCGAGATCGGCCAGTTCGCCAATAGCGATTTCGGCTTCCACCACATTGACTATCCAGTGGCTTTTCAGCGTTCTGACCCTGCCTGTTTGCTGAAGCTGTGTGAGTTGTTGTATCAGACCGGACTGGGATTCGGTCCTGTCGCGGAGATTCTCGTAGGCGATACGGTGCCTCTCGGCGCGCGTTTTCACCTGACTTGTGACTCGACTTTTGAGTGCGGAGACATCCAGGTCGTCATGAACTGTGATCCAGACTCTGATGAATTCGTAAGGACTTTTCGTGTTGGTGTAGTCGATCAACTGGCTATCCAATTGCCCCGGCATAATGTCGGAGGTTAACATCAGGATCAAACAAGCTGTAAGTGCAATCAATCTCATAATACTCATATCTCGTCTCGCTATAGGTAGGACGAACCTGGAGCAACTGTTATGCAACAGGAAATGACACTCCGGCGTCGAATAAGCCCGGATGCCTGCCACAGGTATAAAATAGCGCAGAAAGTCGCTTTTGTAAAGGCGCTACAGTCTGTATAGTAGGACCACTAACAGTCTGTTGAAAAAGACTTAACGGATGATGAAATGGTGACTACCTTTATAACCCGTCATTCCTGCGAAGGGACTTATTGAAAAACCGCCCACAAGCGGTGGCGTCAGGTGTCCCTGCCTGACGCCCCTACGGATACGTCCAACTGTCAGGCAGAGACACCTGGCAGCACTGTGGATTGGGCACGAACGTTCCAGAGATACTACTTTTTCAACGACCCACTCAGCAAGTTTACTCAAACGAGGTGATCTGATGAACGACGATTTGAGAGCTCTCGACAACGAAACACTGAAGGCCATGCTGACCGACTTTGCCAAGAACTGGCTTGCTCATGACGGTCTCTGGTTCCAGGCGGTCGAACAATCTCATGGGATTGAGGAAGCTATTAAGCTGGACACTGAAGCCTGGGCACGTTTCACGGTCATTGAGGCCAAGCGGATAATGAAGTTGCACGGGATTGAGTCTGGAAGCGGGCTTGAAGGTCTCAAAAAGGCCCTGAATTTCCGTCTTTACTCGGTTCTCAACGTACAGGAAATCCGCAACGAAACTGATAGCTCATTCGAGTTCTATATGGTTGACTGTCGAGTGCAATCAGCGCGCAGGCGGAAGAATCTGACGCTGTTTCCATGCAAGTCGGTTGGGCTTGTAGAGTACGCCGGCTTTGCGCGAACCATTGATGAGCGCATCAAAACAGAGTGCATCGGCTGTCCGCCTGATAAAAACGCCGGTAAGGATTTTTACTGCGGCTGGCGCTTTTCTATATGAAAAAGGCCCCGCAAAGGGGGCCAATTAGCTGTTCGTTGCTTGGGTTCAGTTTCCGGATGGTGTCCGGTCAAATACTGCGGACCTGAAGAACGCCACTGTTTTTTTCAAGCCCTCCTCGAAATCGACAGTAGGTGCAAATCCGTGCTTCTCTATCTTCTCTATCGCAGCATAGGAATGGCGAATATCTCCGGAACGTGGTTCTTCGTAGACAGCCTCAGTGCCGACGCTGATGATTGCGCGGAGTTTATCCAGCACTTCGTTGAGAGTGATCTGTCCCCCACCGGCTACGTTGAACACATTACCAACCATCTCGTCTGTCTCGGCAGCCAGAAGATTTGCCTGTACGGCGTTGTCAACGTACGTGAAATCACGTGATTGCTCGCCGTCTCCATAGACTGTCGGCGGCTGTCCGGCAAGGAGTCGGCAGGTAAAACGAGGGATCACAGCAGCATATTCGCTTTGGGGATCCTGTCGAGGTCCAAAGACATTGAAATATCGAAGGCAGCATGTTGGGAATTTATACAACTCCCAGAAAACCCGACAGTAATGCTCTCCTGTCAGTTTGGTGATAGCGTAGGGCGAAAGCGGGTGTGGTGTCATTTTCTCGTGTTTCGGGAGTTCCTTTGACTCGCCGTAAATCGACGACGAAGAGGCCACTACGAATTTCTTGACACCGGCTTGACGAGATGCCTCAAGCAGGTTCAAGGTCCCATTAAGATTGACGGCATTTGAGGTCAGCGGATCGGCTACCGAGCGAGGTACGGACGGAAGGGCTGCCTGATGGAGAACATAGTCGATTCCCTTAACCGCTTTGACCACCGTCTTTATATCTCGAATATCACCCTCAATCAGCTCGATTTTTCCTGAATAAGCATCGAGATTCTCCGGTCGGCCAGTTGAGAAATTATCCAGTACGCGCACTTCATGGTTCAATTCCAGAAGTCTCTCAACGATATTAGAGCCAATAAAGCCTGCTCCGCCTGTTACCAAGTACTTCATACATTTCCTCAAATATTGGTTGCTACTTCACAGTGTCGGTACTTTGCCGCGCTGGTTTAGCCAGCGGGAGTAATTGCTGTAGCTGCCCGGTAACTTCGCCACTTATGCCTAAAGATACAGCTTCTGCATCCATCTGTCCAGTGGAACTTCTGTCTCAGCAGGCAAAGGCAGCGGATTCTGGCTGACTGAGCGAGATACCCGATATCGGCAGATGTGGACATCTGCCGGCCACAGGTGTGTTGAATCCGACATCCAGCAGACATCTGCCGGTGACAGGTATGCTGTGTAGCAGGTAGGTCAGGTTGCTTGTCCTCCTGACAAGTCAAGACAGCAGGTTCACAAGGATCCTGCCCATAGGCGCTAACTTAAGACTTGTATTTATATTGTGTTTATTCTATGTTTGGGCATGGATACAATTACCTGTTTCACGAATGATGATGAC
>QNAF01000185.1 GCA_003641405.1 Candidatus Zixiibacteriota bacterium
AGGCCGAGGATGCCGCCACCTTGGTCAAGGTCGCCAACACTTGGCGGGATGCAGCAAGTGCATGGGTTCGGATCACAACTCGTACCGGCACCCTGCCAGTCTCCACCTGCGATTGAACATTCCTCTTCGGTTTGCTGCGAGCAAACACCACCAATGCAGCAGGCACCTGTCTCGGGTGAACCCTCCTCGAAACCAAGAATCCTGACGTCATCGATATTCCAGCCGGGATATGTAAGGGTCACGTCAGTCGGACCCATACCCCAGCGGACATAGACTGTCGGTTGATTATCGGCTATTGATGAGATGTTGAAGTTCTGAAGTTGCCACGAAGCATCACTGACTGCTGATCCCTGATCGGTTGCAGCCCAGATGGTCGTGTAACCGACACCATCATTGCTAACCTCAACTGTTGCTTCGTCATAACTGTTGTTTGACTCCACCCCCAGCCATCGATAGAACTCAAGCTGCACCGCGTATTTATCGGAACAGTCAATCGCGGCTGTTGTCAGGTAGGTTGTCGGAAGGTCGCTGGCGTAGTCACCGGAGAGATTGTACCCGTACACGTTGCTGCCGGTGAAACCGGAAGTTGGGTCACCGTTGTGCGAGCCGCCGCCGGTCGGCACACCGAATTCCCAGTCACCGCTCGTTGTCCAGTGTGGATCACTATCTATCGGCCACTCATGCAGAGCCGAGGGTTCGCCGACTGCCAGAACAACAGTCCGCGTATCGTCACCCTGATGATTGGTAAGGTTGATAAACTCAATATCTACAATATGGGCACCCTCAGCCAGAGACACCGCATTCGCATTGATCTCGGCCGTTATCTGAACTGTGCCATACACCGGGAGCGTACCGGAGGTGCTGCCAGAAAGCGTTAGCCAGTCGGCTCCCGCGTCCGCTGTGACTTCATAGTCGATAGCCTCGGTACATCGGTTCTCCAGTTCATACACAAGACTAAGTGGTGAGAACGGTCCCCCAACAGGACCTTCCGAGAGCATACCGACTTCAGGCGTAATTCGTACGGAGATATCGTTTGTCAAAGCCTTGATGCAGAAGTTGGCTGTTGACTCGTCGTCCGTAAGGTCCACCCAAGCCGACCCACTGTAGTAGTAGCTCTGACCGGGTTCGGCCGAAGACTCCACAATTGTGCGATACTGTGCACCGAGCAGCACCGGGATGTCCGAAGTCATATCATAGGCGTGTCCGCCACCGGACAGTTGTACATAAATGTAGAAATCGTCATCCTCGCTCAGGAGAACCGGCGTATCCAGATCAATAGTGTGAAATCCGGAGTACTGTAAAGAACCGACTTGAACAGACAGCTCATCGAGAAGCGCGCCGCCTTCATAGCGATCATACACTTTCGCGGTATAGGTGACATTGTGTATTGCCGTGTAGAAACTCACCGACCGTATTTGTTCGGAACCTCCTGCCACAAAAGCGCTAAACGCCTCCGAACAATCTGTCTTGGTTTCACGCCAGCCATGGTAATCGTGAAAGTAGATGTTGTCATAGGACATTGGCTCGACATCCTGGAACGAGATAGCGCCCATCTCCGGATGTTGGCAGCAATGTTTGTCATAGTATGATATCCAGAAGTAACCGGCGTTACCCCAGGACGAACCCCAGCTATTCTTAATCAGCCAGGCCCCTGGTTGTGGTGCCTGGGTCACGAGGTTGTCGTCCCAGCCGACAATCGCTACCGCGTGGTTCGGCTCAAGTTCACTGGTCGGTGGTTGATAATGTATATAGCTCGACATGAAGGAAGCGTCGTAACAGAGGCAGGTTCCAACCACACCTTCGGCCATAACCATCTCTTTGATCATGTTGATATCGCTCAAATCCGGTTTGGCCACAAACCACTCGATATCGGGGACATAGTAGTAGTGGTAGCTTGGATCAGTTCTGTCCGGCGGGGTACTGTAAGACTGACCATCAATATCCCGTACTGCGCCCTCGCCACGCGTCAGGTAGGCAGCAGTCACCAGGTAGTCACCACCCATGTGAACTTCCAAGCCGGCGCCTGAAGGCGGGTCGATATCGTCATTATTGTGCTGGTTAAAACCGTTCCACCAATCAAGATGATACTCTGCACAGTTCGGCTCACCGGTCTCGCCGGCTGCTGCCCAGTTACCGGTCATGAGGAGATTGCCTTCGATAGCCGCCATAGCACCATGAGTCCAGCAAGTACCGCCGGATTGGTTCTTTACAGACGTGACGTAGTTCTCTCCGCCAACATCGCGCAGATCATAGGTAGCAGGCGGGTCAGCCAAAACCGCTGCGGTCAATATTGTAACGATCAATACTGTTTTCATTACCAGAAATCCTGTAGTTCTCATCTGTCCTCCAGTAAGGTGGATTGGTGCGTTCTATTGAGGCGGCGCGTCAGCCTGGCGTACGCGTCGAGCGTGATTCTTGCCATCCAAGATAGAGAATGACAGCTACAGTATAGCACATTCCTGCGTTTTGTCAAACCTTGAAGGTCGCGTGTGCAGTACTATTGGACTAATAAGGCCAGGGATATCGTTTACCACTTCTCGCTTGTAATAGGGGTGGCATTGTCGTAGTTTCCGCGCCAGACTACCTGGTGGTATAACTACGAATATGAGTAGCACTCCAACATACCTCGGCGAATCACTGTCCCTGCTGGTGGCAATCATCTGGGCGTTCTCTGTCATCCTTTTCAAGAAGAGCGGCGAGAAAGTCGATCCAATAGGGTTGAACCTGTTCAAAAACTCTCTGGCGTTTGTTCTCTTCATCCCGACAATCTGGCTGTTTGATGAAACCCTATTCCGACCTGCTCCGGCAAGCGACTACCTGTTGCTTCTGGCCAGCGGCGCCCTGGGTATTGGCTTAGCCGATACCTTCTTCTTCAAAAGTCTCAACATCCTGGGTGCCGGTCTTTATGCAATAGTAGACTGCCTGTACAGCCCGTTTATCATCGGTCTGTCGATACTCTGGCTCGGTGAAACACTGACGTATTGGCAAATTGTCGGGGTTATGATGATTATCTCGGCCGTGCTCGCAGTAACCGGTGAGAAAAAACACAACCACGCTGACAAACGGACAATATTGATCGGTATAGGCTGGGGCGTGCTTGCCGTGGCAGCGATGGCAGTCGGGATCGTAATGATCAAACCACTTTTGGACCGCTCTCCCCTGCTCTGGGCAACCGAGATCCGTCTTGCAGGAGGCATACTTTTCCTGCTGGTAGTACTCTGGTTTCATCCTTCACGACGGGCGATCATTCAGTCGGTCCGTTCCACTCATCGCTGGGTCTATACCCTTTCCGGCTCGTTTCTTGGCGCCTATATCTCTATGGCCCTCTGGCTCGGCGGCATGAAATATACCCAGGCTTCCACTTCTGCAGCCCTGAACCAGACATCGAATATCTTCATTTTCATCCTGGCAGCCATCTTTCTCCGCGAACGCATTACGGTTATCCGAGCTTTTGGAATCACTATGGGGGTTGCCGGGGCACTGCTTGTCACATTTGGTTGAACTTTCGCCATAGCGTCTGTAACTCCATGTCAAACCAGAAGATGAGTCGCAGGCCCAGAGACTATTGGCCTGTTGATGGGTATTCGATGATCGTCCTCTAAGCGCAGAAACTGCTTCACGTCAACGACTAAATCAGGCTACTATCGCAGATTTTGTTGAAATCGCCTATTTGTTCAAGTTTGCCTGTTTTTCAAGTATAGATGAGAGTCCGGACACAGGCAATCAAGCAACTGTAAACAGTTGAAAAACAAACGTTGACAAAAGCTCTATAATATGTATATTTTGGCGGTAGTTGCGTGGTTCCTGTTCGGAAGCCGCTTTGAATCAAGCGTACTTCTCCCGAGCTTTTCAGCGTTACTCACATACTTCACGCGGACAACTTGACCGGTGAATAAATAACTTCAACAGTACTTCTCATACCACAAGAAGCGGAGGTAGTTTTGCGGAAACTTGCTATTGGATTTAGCCTTATCATGCTCCTTTCAGGAGTGGCAATGGCTAACCAGAGCGTCCAACTGAGCAATGCCAATAACGGCATGACTCTTGAGGGCCAAAATCGCGACGGGCTGGATCTACGGATGCAGATCGGTTCCGTCAATCTAAGCACGGTTACAACCAAAGATGGTGATTTCACAATGATGTCAGCCGTCGGCATGTCCCGACATTACGATGCTGGCGAGCCGGCTGTGATCCTGTCTCGGAAACTAATCGTCATCCCCCAGGGCTGTGAGCTTCGGGCGGAGGTGATTCGTTCGACCAGTGAAGAAATGTCGCTTACAGACCTCGGCCATAAAGAGCTGCTGATACCGGCTCAGCGGTCGTTATCAAAATCAGAGGACCCGATGTCGGTTCCGTTTGAGTTTAACCGTAGCCTGTATTCAGAGGCAGGTTTCTATTCCCGGCCACTGGTTGAGGTAGAGATTCTCGGTACTATGCGTGGTATTCGGATCGGAGCTGTGACGATCTCTCCGGTCGAATACAATGCTCAAACAAACTCGGTTCGGATCCACCACGATGTAGAAGTGGAAGTGAGATTCGAGAACGCTGACTGGGCGAAAACCGACCAACTGATGGCGGCCACATACTCGCCTTTCTTTCAGCCGGTGTACAAACAGATTATCAACTACGAAGACCCGGCTCCCAGTGCGCGTGACGCCCTGGTCACTTACCCTATCAAGTACTTGATCATTTCTGATCCTATGTTTGAAACTCAGCTTCAGCCTTTCATTGAATGGAAAATCAAGAAGGGCTTCAACGTTGTTTGCACTTACACCGACGAGATCGGCAGCGGGTTGAATACAGAGATCAAAACCTACATCAAGAACATGTATAATCACGACATCACGGTTGGCGACCCGCCGCCATCATTCGTGCTGCTCGTCGGTGATCATCAGCAGATCGAGTCATTCGACCCGTCTGTCTCCGGTCCTACTGTTACGGATCTGGAGTTCTGTGAGTTCACTCATGATGACCTCCCGGAAATCTTCTACGGTCGTTTCTCAGCCCAGACAACTGCTGAATTGCAGCCTCAGATCGACAAAACGCTGGAGTATGAGCAGTATTTGATGCCTGACCCCAGCTATCTTGGAGAAGTGACCTTGGTATCGGGTGTGGACGGTAGCTACGCTGATCTTCATGGCAATGGCCAGATTGAGTACGGAACAGAAAACTACTTCAACCTTGCTCATGGTATCGATCCTCATGTGTGGCTGTACCCCGCATCAGCCGCTGGCAGCGCTGCCGATGATATCATCGAGACGATCAATGATGGCGTTGGCTTATACAACTACACCGCTCACTGCAGCCCTGCTGGGCACGGAAGTCCTTCATTCACAACTGGTGACCTGCCTGGTCTGACCAACTACAATATGTACCTTCTCGGAATCGGTAACTGTTGCTCACCCAACGAGTTCAACACCGGCACCTGTTTCGGCGAGGCATTCTTGCGGCTGGAGGACAAGGGCGGTATCGGTTATATCGGCTCTACTGCCAGCACCTACTGGGACGAAGACTACTGGTGGGGTGTCGGC
>QNAF01000186.1 GCA_003641405.1 Candidatus Zixiibacteriota bacterium
AGCAAGCACTATCTTCTTAACGTGTCCGTTTTATCGGGGGAAGATCAAGTCCCCTATATCACCGCCAACTAGAATTGCCTCAGGATTGGACGCATCAACTTTGTCAAGAAAGGCACTTATCTCATCGTCATTTAGAAAGTTGAAATGAGTATCAGTTAGCCAGCATAATTTCATAATTCATACTTTGTCCGAAGCATTTCTACAACCTCTAAGACACTCCGGTTTTTGATTCCCAGGTTCTTTAAGTCTAATGCCTCTTCATTCAGCAATCGATCTAAGCCTTTCAGCATATCTTCTTTGACCGTTCCCAATAGCGTCGTACTCTCGCTGAGTTCTATTACTTGAAAGAGCCTGAACACATCGTCCCGATGCTTCCTGATGTCTTTTGAGTCAATCTTCTCATTTGTCTTTCGCCGCTCGGAAAGATCTAACCATGCTCGAATCTTAAGAGGGATCAGATGATCAGCTTTCACAAAGGACAGGCCGTCAACCGTCACCATCCCTCTCCTGACGACGTCGTAGTATTCATCATCTATTAGAATCGCAGACAAACTCGACAGAGCTTCATCTACGGGTATTGGCGTAAGATGAGTTTCTTCTTGTAGATCCAACAAATCGGGCTTACGAGAGAATAGCTCGAGCATCTTCGGAAAATTGTTATTCCGAGGGCTATGGAAGCGATAAAATTGGGGTTTGTTCGTACTTTTCTGCTTATGATTGTATTCACCTGACTTGATGAAGTCCCAGAATGCTTTCACGAAATCGTCAGTTTGAGCTTCTACAATCAAGACTATGTCCAGATCTGACGTAGCACGAAAGTCAATACCCGCCTCGGCCATGGCTAGTGAGCACGCCACTCCGCCGATCAGCACATATTGATCAGAGTACTCTACGAAGCTCTTCTTGAATATGTCCAAACCTCTTACCATTTAATTTTCTCCATCATCTCTTCTAAAGCAATCTGAATACGTTCGTCGTTGCTGTCTCTTAAACTTAGATAAAGCGAGAACGGATCAACACCGCCGTTTATCGCAAACGTAACAGGATTATAGTGCCAGATTTCCAACTCGATTGCATCGCTCTCAATAGGTGGAAGCTGTTTCAAACCATCTTCTTCCTTGATCGTTTTCCATGCCTTGCCTGAAATTGCATAGGTCATTCGATCAGGAGCAGAAAGCATCGACATTCGAGATAGTGCAGTCAATCCTGCAACCACATTTGGTATTTGAGAACTCATCCGATTTACATAAACACGCTTCTTCACCGGGTCACGCAAGAACTTTCCAGCCGTTTCCCACAAATGACGTTTGTCGACTGGAAATTCAATAAATCGCTTACGACCCTGTCGCGAGGTAGTAGCAATGCCAGCGAATTCCAGCTCATCAAATACTCTGGTTAATGCCATTGTGGAATAGCCTAATTTATCGGCGAGCTCTCTGGGCGCATACTTGTGATTGTTGTGATCCAATAACACATTAATCACGACCGCCTGGGACGAGGGGGATAATTGCTCCCGCTCACTCCGTATTCGTCGAAAATGCTCTCGTAGATCAATCCCAAGTAATGGAAGATACAATTGCTTCTCAGGAACTATAAAGGAGACTTTATGCTGAATAAGACGGTGTCTATTATAGGCGGTGATATTCCTGCGAACATAAATCACCTCGCCTTCCCATCGATCTCTGATATTCTCGGCGTGCTTTCTGATCACGGCCGGCGTTTGCTCCTGTTCTCCCAGAGCTATCATCAAGAGACATGGCAGGTTATGAAGGGTTGTCTGTTGGAACTTGTAGCTATCCTGAAGATAGACTGGCAACCTCCGATTCTCAGACCAGAGATCTACATCTATGTTAAGTCCTAATACATCAACAAGATACCTTTTTGTCTTGTGAATCATATTTTCCATACAAATACCCTTATCACTTCGATACTGCACTATAACATATCCATTGTTATTGTGCAAGACTTTCTTTGCCTCAATAGATACTAATTCTATCGTCACTCTGGAATCGAATTTAAGTAGGATTATTGAAAAAGCGACTGTTTCAGGATAGACACCCTATCCCGCCCCCAATCAGACAAATTGTAACCACTTATTAACATCTGGCGACAATACGTGCCACCGGTCGGATTAAAACCGTCCACTTCGGGTCGGGTCAAAACCGGCCAGATTAATGTTCTGGCATCATTATGATGATGCCGTTTTCTCCTTTTGACAAGCCTTATCTTTCTTTCCTGTAGTATCTCTCTTGGCGGCCGGGTTTTCCTGGCTGTTCATTCTTGCCCGATCTTTGAGTCGATAACTCTTGCCGGTTATCTGGATGATCTCAGCGTTATGCAGGATGCGGTCAAGGATCGCTGTGGCAGTGGGGACATCGCCGATCAGTTTTCCCCATTCTTCGAGCGGTCGGTTGGAAGTCATGATGGTGGAACGCAGTTCGTACCTTCGCATGATGATCTCAAAGAGATACTCGCCAGACTGCTTGGGTAATTTCTTGATCCCCATGTCGTCGATTATCAGAAGATCAACTTTGAGATAACGGTTCATGATCTTGACGCTGTCGCCGAAGTTCTCAGCCTGGATGAGTTCAGCGATGGTATCAAAGATAGAACGATACAGCACCGTGAAGCCGACCTTGGCGGCCTAGTGTCCGACAGCCTGTACGAGATGAGATTTACCAACCCCGGGCGGTCCCAGGATGAGCAGATCGGTCTTGTCTCTTATGAAGCGGCCGGTGGCCAGATCCATGACCTGACGTCGTTTGATGGAAGGATTAAAGGAAAAGTCGAAATCTTCCAGACTTTTGAGATCCCTGAAGCCAGCCTTCTTGATTCTTCGGGCAATGGCTCGATCATCCCTGATCGCCAGTTCATCATTAACGATCAGCTCCAGGAACTCCTGATGGTTAAGCTGATTGCCAACAGCTTCCTGCAGACGAATCTCGAGGGTGGAAGCCAGTCCCGACAGCCGCAGCTTCTTTAGGTTCGACATCAATGGTACATTCATCGTTTCACCTCCTGTTGATCTTCGTTATTCGGTAAAAGGTTCTGGTATTCTGATAACGGCCGTATGATGGGGTGCTTCTCATCTAAGGAGAGTTCTTGCTGATCCTCGGCGTAGCGTTTACATAGCTGGCGCACAGGACGAAGACGGAAACAGGCGGCCTCCAGAGCTTTATCACCAGCCTGGTTGACGACATTGGCCGGATACGTCTTAGCCAACGACAGGAACCCCTGCAGCACCCGGACCCCTTCGATGCCTAGCACGGCAATCATCTGAGTCGCCCAGCGACCGGCATCGTCACCGAGACAACGCGCTCGATTCAGCATATACTCAACGCCTCTCTCGATAGATGATATCTTGGCGTCAGCCAGATGAGATCGGTCGGTGTGGAACTTCCCCGGCGTGACTCTGACATGAACCGCTATCTGCTGCAGGTGACCGTTGTAGATACGCACCATGCGACTGTCCCAGTGCACCCAGACCCGGCGTCCCAGGTACTCCGGTGGAACCGAGTAATAGGCTCGGGCGACTTCAATGTGGCCGTCACGGTTGACCTTACGCCTCCCCTCGTGATAGGACGGGAATCGTTCTCTGACCAGCAGCATCAAAGCCGATCGTTCAATCTCGGCAAAACGCTTACCGACCTGTTGACGAGTGGTGCCATGGATACGGGTGTCAGCGACCTGTCGCTCCCAGTTGGCCAGGAACTGGTTGTGCTCAGCCAGAGAGGAGAAGCTTCGTCCTTTCAAGGCGTTGTTCTTGACGTACTTGATGCCGCTTTCAACTTTGCCTTTATGACGCGGTGTGTACGGTTTGGTGGGCAGAAAGACGAAGTTGTAGTGCCGGGCAAAGGCGATAACCTTTGGGTTCAATTCGGGATCGAACCAGTCAGCCTTTGTCACGGCTGCTTTCAGGTTGTCGATTACCAACGTTTGGGGGATACCTCCAAAGGCGTGGAAGGCATTCTCGATAACCCGGATGAAGTTCTCGGTGGTCTGTTTGAAAACTGCTTCAGAGTAGCCCTTGCGAGAATGACTCAGGATGATACGGAGAACATGAGCTCGGCGTTTCTTGCCATCTTCGACAATCCAGGCACCTGACCCAAAGTCGATCTGGCCTCATAGCCGGGTTCGCATTCCATGCGGCGGAAGGGTAAGGGAGTCTTAGCACCCAGTCTGCGAACGAACCGCTTGACCGAGGAATAGGAGCCTTCAAAGCTCTCCTCGACCACAATATCCTGGTAGATACGCTGAGCTGACAGCCCCTGATCAAGCTTAGTCTTGATAGCCGCTTCATACGGCTGACACCGGCTGGGTGGACCAAGCGAGCGATCAGACGGGGGTAGGCCGAGATACCCGGCGGTCGCATTGGCCGGTTTTGAACTTTCGCTTGAGTTTGACCCGGCGGTCACATTGGCCGGCTTTGAACCGGCTGTCTGTCTTAACCGGTCATACCGGGACACCGTCTCACGGTGAACACCCAGCTCGCGGGCAATCCGCCGGTATGACCAGCCTTGGGCCAATAGCCCGATAATCGCATGTACAACAGCCACTTTGAGTACGTTCGCCATAGAATACCTCCTGACGAAGGTATAACACGAACAAATCCTCTCTCAAAATGGCCGGTTTTCACCTGACCCCTAATGGACGGTTTTGACCGACCGATGACAAATACGTCTGATTTTAAAATCAATATCAATCACCAAAGGCCATGGTTTTTTGCATTAACTATGACCCAAGAGTATGGCAATAGCCTCACCATTACATGAACCTTTCAAGGTCCACTACCGACACAAAGAAGCCCCTCAAAAATAGCACAAATCAAGCACAGGGGCACGGAACATATTGGGAGACAACGCGTCGGTGGAGGTTCAAGTCCTCTCACCCCGATAATTTCTAACCGACCCTATCTCATAGCATTAACACTCTACACACCCCTTCTCCAAATTGGTTACGTCGGTTATTTCACTTTTGTCGGATGGCATCTAATTGGTATCGGGAGGTAAAGCGAGCTTGAGAATAGCACAAGGCATGAGTCAGATCCGCTGACCTGATTTTGATGAAACGATACAAATATCGGTCAGCCAGCAGAGTTTCATAAGGTTCTAATCATCCTCTCTACGGTGAGATGTCATCTCATCCTCAATCCAATTTTCTATCTCATAAGTCAGCCCACCATGCCCTGGCACTTTGCGAGTGGGTCCAGCCCGGTAGAACTCACAGCTCTTGGGACCGTAGCAAAACGTCTCGAACCGGTATTTCTTTTTTGATGGATTCCATTTATCAATGATAATTTCCACCGGCATCCGGCACCCCCAAATGCAAGCCAGGCACTTGGTGTCATAAGTCCGCGAACTCAAACGTCGGTGTCCACGACTACGGTAAGTCTCCAGATCGGGTGGCACTCCTTTCAGGGCTTGTTGAGAAAGCCTTATTTTCACGTTGCATAATACGATGAGGGTGCATGGCAACCTATGTTTGTGTTTGGACGCCACAATCGGCTCACAAGTCGTGTGAC
>QNAF01000187.1 GCA_003641405.1 Candidatus Zixiibacteriota bacterium
GGGTTCAAGGATATGATTGTGGTGGGGCCGTAGAAACTAAGCCACTGCGAGGGGAAACCGAAAGCAGGACAGCGAGTCGCTGTCCTGCTTTGCGCATGTATGGCATCTGCTTGCTATATCGGCATGCCGCTACATCACACGGACTTTGCGCTTACGGCGCCCAGGCCGGGTAACGTTCGGAGTCGGTTGTTGTCATAAGTTGCACGAGGCCCGATCCATCTACGTTGATCACAAACAGATCCCAATTATCACCGGTATCATCGCCGGAAAACATCAATCGGTCATTGCCTACCCAGGCCGGCATAACGTTATCTCCAGATCGGGTCGTGACCTTCTGTACATCACTTCCATCGGCGTTCATCACATAAATATCCAGAGTACCGTCTTTTCCCGAGGTAAAGGCAATCCGCTCACCGTCCGGCGACCAGCGCGGAAAGGAACAATTCCACGACCCGCCAAGCAGCCTGGCGACACCCGATCCATCTTCAGCCATAACATAGAGAGCATTTCGCCCCTCCCGATCAGAAACAAAGACGATCTGGTCGCCGTCGGGCGACCAATCCGCATCGCGATCATTGGCCGGATGGTTGGTGAGATTGACCAGGGAAGTGCCATCTACATTGACCTTGTATATCTCGAAGTTGCCATCGCGATTGGACAGGAAAAGCAATTGTGTCCCGTCGGGCGACCAGTCTGGACGCCAATTGCGCTGTGGTTGCGTGGACATCACCGGACGCTTCTCACTACCGTCGGCACGCATCGTATAAATCATCACATTGTTCGGGTCGGTTGTATACCCGGTAAAGGCGATCATTTGCCCATCTGGTGACCAGGCTGGCTCAGTCGCACCACCAAGCTCCTGGGTCAGTGCAAGCGGAGGTTGCCCATCCACCACCAGATAAATCTTGAACACTCCGGTCAGATCGGAATGGTACAACACCCGTCCGGCAGGCCACAGAGACGCGAAGCTATCCACTGGAGTGGGAAGCGGTGAGGTGGAAACTGGTGAAACGAAGGGTTGTGTCAAGGGAGACGGTGCGGTTGTTCCCTCACCATGCTTACACCCTGCAACCACCCAGAGCAGGATAACTGCCACTGCAATGAGCTTACGAACAAGATAGCTTTCACTGTGCATAGTAGTGTTTCTCCATAACCATATCCACATCACAGAAGACAAACCGCTGGGGAAACCTTTATCCCCAGCGGTTTGTTATTCCACTCAGCGACAGGGCAGTAGTGACGGAGGTTCCATCAACTATTTGCCGAAAGCACTGTAAGTGGTGTTGTCCGTCCAGGCGGGCCAAATGGTGTTGTGAATCGCGGTCAGTTCACAACCAGGAGCGTTGATGTACACCGAACCACGGAAGTCAGCAAGCAGATCGGCGGGGTCTTCACCAAGCCCATTGAGATCGCCTCCGGTCTTGGTGTTGTAGCCGTGAGAGATGTTCGGGTCCAAACTATCCGTGTAGTCCATCAACAGATCGCCATCGCGATTTCGCCATTCGACGGTAAAGTCGCTGCAGGCAGTGGTACCTATGTTCTGGACGATCAGGCCCGTGTACTGGCGCCAGCTGCCGGTCTCTACATCACCGGTGCGCGTCCGGAACGTAGCGGGTATGAACAACTCAGCAAAACCTCCGGGCGCCGACGTGTAGGAGGCCGCGCCAGCCTTGGCCGGGTGGTCAGCCGTCCACTGCAAGTTAGCAACAGCCATGATATCAACCCCCGCCGTGAGAGATTCTACCACCACGGAGCCGTTCCAGTCATCGCCCAAAGCGGTGTGCAGTGCGTCGGGGTCTGGTGTATTGGCCGGCTGTTTGGTGTTGTAACCGTGAGAGGAGTTGGCCGGGATAGTGTCGGTGAAGACATGCAGTTGGTTGCCCGTGCGATCATACCAGGTCACTTGCACTGTGCCAGTGATCGTCGCATTCAGGTTCTGCACAACGAGGCCGGTGTACTGCAGCCAAGTGCCTGCCGGAAGTCGGCGTGTGGCAGAGGGCAGATAAATCTTCGTTCCACCACCTGTCACGCCTGAGTAGGCCGCCGAGTACTGCGTCCAGTGCGTGACCGCTACGCCCGCGATGGGATCATCCGATTCGACAACTACCGAGCCAATCCAGCCGTCAGCTACGACGTTCGGGAGGCTTTCGTCCAGAAGGTTGTAAGTCTTTTGAGCCCCTTTGTACAGTGTGTCATTCACAGTTTTACTGAGACCACCATTCCGGTCGTAGTAGGTGATTGTGATATCAATGGTCTCCGAGCTGGAGGCCCCCTCCGCGCTTTGCACAGAGAGCAATGAATACTGCTTGCCTGAACGAGCAGCCAGCGAGGGGAAGTACAACTTTTGGGCACCCTCGGTAAAGCCATTGTAGGCGGCAGCCACTTTGCCATCATCGGAAGAGCCATTCTGCCACCTGGTCTGGGCAAAGGCTACGATCTCATTGCCAGAGGAGGCAACTACCGAGCCAATCCAACCATCATCTAGCCCGGAGTCAGGAGCCGTAAAACCGTAGCTGCTCTGTGCGGTTATCGTCACGCTCCGGGTTGCATCCACTACGCCGCTTTGATTGACGTACTCCGCTATGACCTCGGCCGTCTCGCTTGCATCCAAATTCATCACAGTGAAGTTAGTGTTCGCTGTCCCAGGGTC
Source organism: Candidatus Zixiibacteriota bacterium (assembly GCA_003641405.1). Classification (GTDB taxonomy): domain Bacteria; phylum Zixibacteria; class MSB-5A5; order GN15; family FEB-12; genus B22-G1. The sequence continues at coordinate 2,651 of QNAF01000187.1, forward strand.
AATTGCTTCCTGAGCCGATGCTGTCATCACCCCCATTGCCGAGATCAGAAGGACCATCAGGACAGACAATCTAATTACGCGTTCCATTGTAGAAATTCTCCTTTCTTTTACCTATGCTAGGGTATTGATTAATCATTATGGTATGGTATACACTCTTCACAATTAAGCCAATATGCCTCCTCCTCTTTAACAGCCTACAACAGCCTACAACAGCCTACCTATCTGCCTACTACCTTGTTGATTGATAAGTAATTTTACGTGCCTGGAGACTCAGTTTGAGATACATCAAAATCATCTCGACGAAGCACTACCCCTCACGTCTGAGCATCATTGTAGCAGACTTCCGCCAGACCTCAATAGCCCATTGGTGGTATTTAGGGATTTCCTGGACACAAACGACACAGTGGTCAGAAAGCCCCTCGTCTTGATAGGACGGCTCCGATTGTTCTTATCAAAATTTCCAGGTCCAACCAAATTGAGAAATGTTCAATGTAAAACAGGTCCTGCTCCACGGTCAGGTGCATAGGATACTGACTGCGCCCCTTAATCTGCCACCACCCCGTGATGCCTGGCGGGACGGCGAGACGCTTGTACTGCCAGTCCTCATACTGCTCTACCAAGAAAGGTAACTCCGGCCTGGGGCCTACCAGGCTCATCTCACCTTTAATGACATTCCAAATCTGGGGCAGTTCATCGAGACTCCACCGGCGAAGGATGCGGCCTACGCGCGTGATGCGGGGGTCTTGCGGTGTTTTGTAGATCAACTGTCCTTTTCCATTCGTGGTCAACATTTCAGGAAAATATCGCTCAGCATCGGCAATCATCGAACGGAACTTGTACATCCAAAACAGACGACCATTCTCACCCACACGCTGCTGGCGGAAAATGGCAGGGCCGGGGGAATCCAGCCGAATGACAATCGCAATGAATAGCATGATGGGCAGAAAGAGAATGAGTGAAAGGATTGAAATCACCAGATCAAATATGCGCTTGATGATGCGTCTACTGCCTCGAATGGCCGAACCCCGCAGGCTGACCACCGATACACCATACAGGTTCTCGATCTGCGCTCGATGTAAAGCCAGATCGAGAAAATCTGGCACAATCTCAATATCTACCGGATATTTTTGTAGCGCCTTCACCACCCGTGTTATGATCTCCTTGGATGGCAGTGGCGGCGTCAAGATGATTTCATCAATTTGCAGTTGTTCAACGGCCTCGATAACACGTGCAGCCTGAGCAGATGCCGACCCGTCCTCCAGCCAAGGAATTGTGCCAATGAGGTCCAACCGCGATTGGCGATCATTGCTGATCCATCGCGCCATGTTTCGCCCCACCTCCCCTGTTCCAATCAACAATGCCCGTGGTCGGTAGACGATCCCGTTGCGGCTCAACAGGCGGTGAAGAAGCCATCGCTCGGCGGTCAGCAGTATAGCGTCAAACATCAAGAAGTAAGCCAGCAGTAATCGAGGAATATAAATCTCATATAAGAAAAGCAGGTAGACACTACCTGCCAGCACCAGACCCGACAGCATCACTCCGAGCAGCAGTCGGCCAGTTTCTTGGACAGACCGTCTGACCCGCTCAGGGCGATATAACCCTATCAGCGAGAATACAGCCAGCCAAATGACAGGCACAATAACATAAATGATTTTTTTCAATGGCGACGGATTAGGGTAAGGAAATGCGCCAAAGATTGGAATCCACAGGCGAGCATAACGGCCAAGTTGCAGGGCAAGCTCAGTTATGATCGCATCACCGGCTACCAGAAGCAGTGTCAGGTTAGCCAGCGACCGGGCACCTACGATTTGTCCGAATGACAGCCCATGTTTGCGTCTGTAGTGCAAGATACTCGCCAGGTGAACGACAGCCAAGGTGTTGAGTAAAGTCCTGCCGCTACGCCGTTGATAAGTGTGAATGACAACAGCATCCGGTACATAGTGCACACTAAAACCCATCTGCCACAAACGGCGGCAGAAGTCTATATCCTCGTAGTACAGGAAGAACCCTTCGTCAAAACCCCCCACTTTGGCAAATGCGTCGTACCGCATCATTATACAACTGCCCATTACCCAATCAACCGCCTGGGCCTCACTACGATCACAGTCCAGCATCAGGAACCGACGATAGAACCCAGGTTGAGCCACGCGATCCAATTTCAGCCAACGCCAGAATACCGTCCTCCAATCAGGAAACCGGCGGCATGTCGCCTGTAGAGATCCATCCGGATACAACGTTTTGGGGCCACATGCCCCTGCATCAGGATGAGCATCCAGGTACTCCACCATCGCTTCGATGGCACCCGGTAGCAAGATCACGTCAGGATTCATAACCAGCGCGTACCGCGCATTACTCCCCACCATAGCCTGATTGATATTGGCGCTAAAGCCTTTAGGCTCAGCGTTGGTGATAACATGGACAGAGGGCCAGGCCTCGCGTACATATTCAGTACTGCCGTCAGCTCCGGTGTTATCAACTACTGTCACTCGAACAGATAGCTCTGCCGGCATCACTTCATGTAACCTGGTCAGGCATACTTTCAAGTCGGCCAGTGAGTTGTGCGAAATAACGCAAACAATCAGGTCAAATCGTCCCGCCCTAGACTCGTGTTCTTGTTTCATGACACTCTCTGAAGAAGCGCCTCGTACAGAAGCTTGGTCTCCTGGCAACTTCTCTCGGCAGTAAAGCGTTGCTCGCAGCGATCACGTCCTGCCCTCCCCATCGCCCGAGCTTGCTCTGGTGACCGCAGCAAAGACAGAATGGCCTCGGCCATTGGTTGAGGATCGTCTGGCGGTACCAGGTAACCAGTCTCCCCGTCTACCACCATTTCCAAAGGACCGCCCTGCCGCGTAGCCA
>QNAF01000188.1 GCA_003641405.1 Candidatus Zixiibacteriota bacterium
AACAATGGAATATCTGTTTGTCGGTGGATACCGAGAACGAGGGTGTCTTCTCGGTGTGGAACGGGCAGAGTCCCCAGTGATTCTTGCCTTTCTTCTTGAGCCGGACGTATTCGCCGATAACTTGGGCGATATCCGTCGCCTGTCGAACCTGCTCTATGGTGTCCTGCGGAATCATGACTTCAGTTTCACGATTGTTACCCCGGCGCCGCCTTCGTTCCAATTACCCAGGCGGAGCGAGTCGACTTCGCGATGTCCGTTGAGGAACTCAGTGAGAGCGCGCCGCAGCGCTCCCGTTCCTTTGCCGTGGACCACGTACACCTGGCGTAATCCGGTCACTACAGCGCGGTCCAGGTACTGCTCCAGTGCTTCGATCGCTTCCTCTCCGGTCATGCCTCTTAGATGAATCTCCGGACTCATTTCGCTCGTATTCGGTATCGCACCAGTAGCCTGACTTTGTGCCTGTTGTTTCTTCTGAGTGAGTTTTTCGAGATTGCGAAGCTGCACCACCGTATTGACCGCACCAACCCGAACCCTGGCTTTATCGTCTCCGATAAGTTCGACTATCTCTCCTTCTTTGTTGAGAGAGATGATTCTGACAGTGTCACCCTTGTCAAAATGCGCGGCGTCAGTCTTTTTGCCCCGGAAATGCTTTGAATGAAGTTTGTCAGCTTTTCGCCTGGAATCCTTCAGGAACCGATGCGTCTGCTTGACTGTCTTTTCATCGGCCTGGTTGCGGCGAATAGCTGCCACCAGTCTTTCCACTTCGCGACGAGTCTCACCCAGCAGGTGATCGGTTTCTTCGAGAGCTTCGCGTCGAGTTTCCTCTATCTCGTTCTTGAATTTCTCGGTCTGTGTACGATAGTAGTGTTCGAGTTCCCTGGCTTTGTCCAGCCGTTCTGAGAGGTCGATCTTATCCTGTCGTACCTGGCCGAGTTCAGATTCCAGTGAGGCGATGAGTTCAGCCAGCGAACGCTCACTGCTTCCTACCAATCTGGCCGCGTGATTGCAGATCGTTTCAGGTATGCCCAGGCGTTGGGCAATCTCGACAGCATACGAAGATCCCGGTATTCCGGTCTGTAGCCGGTAGGTTGGGGCAAGTGTCTTGCGGTCAAACTCAAGGGAGGCGTTTTCTATCTCGGGATGTTCCAGGGCAAGAGTTTTTAGCTGAGAATAGTGAGTGGAAGAAACTACGCGCGCACCGTGCTTCACCATGAAGAGTACTATGGCCTCTGCCAGCGCTGCGCCTTCTTTGGGGTCTGTACCAACACCGATTTCGTCAAGCAATGCCAGAGAGTTTTCCGACACATGTTCAATCGCCCTGGAGATATTCCTGATGTGCGACGAGAAAGTTGAGAGTGACAGTTCGATTGATTGCTCGTCGCCAATATCGGCGTAGACCTGTTCAAACACACCTACTGTAGATTTTTCATCGGCCGGGATAAGCAAACCGGACTGAGCCATCAGAACCATCAAGCCTACTGTTTTGAGAGCGATTGTCTTGCCACCGGTATTTGGGCCGGTGATTACAAGTGCCCGACGATCCTGGTCGATTCGTAGCGATGTCGGCACGACTTTATCAACCGAGCCGAACTGCAGGATCAACAGAGGGTGTCTGGCATCAACAAGGTCAAAGCTGGAAGGTCTTCCAATCCGTGGCTGCGTTCCGTTGACTTCATTAGCAAACACCGCGGCGGCTCGAAATGAGTCGAGTTTACCGAGCAGGTGAGTGTTCTCTACCAGGGCTTCGCTGCGCTGGGCAATTTCGGCTGTGAGGGCTCTGAGTATCCGGACTATCTCGGCACGTTCTTCCTGCTGCAGAAGATTCAGCCGGTTATTCATCTCAACCGTCTCTTTTGGCTCAACATAGAATGTTGCACCTGATTGGCTGCGGTCGTGCAGAATGCCCTCGTCAGATTTGTACTGGCCGGACAGGACCGGGATGACATACCTGTCGTTGCGTTCCGTGACGAGGTCATCCTGCCAACCGGCCTGCTTGTTGCGGGAAGCCAGTATGCCATCCAGTTTTGCCATCAGGCGTCGCTTGGTAGTGGAAAGATCGTTGCGGATAGTTCTCAGGGCAGACGAGGCCCGGTCACGCACGCAGCCGTCTTCATCTATCGCTCTCGTGATATCTTTCCGTAGCTCAGGATAGGCGCGAATTCTCTTGAGGTATTCGGCTATCGCCGGGAAGTTCTCGCGTTCATCCTTGCTGTAGCTTCCAACAGCAGCCGATATTTCCACCAACTCCAACACGGCAAGAATTTCTTTGGGGTCAAGGAAGGCTCCTTCGACTCCTGTTTTGTCAAGTACCTCGCGACAGTCTTCGCAGCGCGAGAGGGGAAAGGCACTGCCAAAATTGACAATGTCTTTCATTTGTGAGATTTCAGACTGGCGTGCCCGAATCGCATCTTCAGCAAACAGCGGTTCGAACCGTTCGACTTCCTCCCGTCCGTATGGAGTAATACACTTCCCTGCAATATGGGAAATGACTTTGGGGAATTCCAGTGTCTGAATTGTGTGTTGGTCGATCATCGTATCATTAGCGCATACCAAAGAAAAAAACCGGCCGCAGGGCCGGTTTTAATATATGTGATAGTCCAGCGAATGGAAACGACTTTAGGTTTCATCATCCCGGTTAAGGTTAAAGAAACGGTCGATCTGATACATCGCGCGGTGCACATCGGCGCGGTCTTCAGAGAGCATTGTTTGTTCCCCGGATTCAACCACAAGGGCCTTCTCAATTTTCTCAATGAAATTCGGGTTGTTGGGATGTGTCACGGAAGTGCCTTCATACATCAATGGAACAGTCTTGGCCACAACCGGGCCGAAATAGGATGCTTCAAAATCCGCATAGAATCCGTCCGGCATGGGGAGCAGGAAAGTAAGGAACGTGAGGAATCCGACCGCTGCCCAGCCACGAAGGAACCCGACCAGGGCACCGCCCATTTGGTCGCGAGTTTTCGGTTTCTTGATATCAGCAATTTTGTAAAAAATCTGCCCCAGAAGTTTGAAAACAGCGTAGGATAGGGCAATTAGAAGTATGAACGACAGAAACGCCGAGATGAGTGGCGATCCGCCTACCTGTTCGTAAACCCAGACCGCGAAATTGTCTACGTAATTTACTGTGACCACGATGGCTACAAAGAAGACAACAAATGCCATCAATTCACGGATCAGCCCCTTCTTTGACCCAACGATTACCGACGATAGAAGCAAGATCAGTAAGATACCATCTACCCAGTTCATATACTACTCCCTGTGAAAAACTAACTGTTACGTAAAGATAGGAAGTTCTTAAATCAGTTGGCAAGTATTTCCGAGACCAATCTGCTGACCAGTTTGCCGTCCGCCTTACCCTTGAGTTTGGGTATGAGATTCTTCATGATCAAACCCATCTTCTGCGGTGAATCGGCTCCTGTTTCTTCAATGGCCTCGGCAATCATGCGGCGAAGTTCATCTTCGCTGAGTTGTTTGGGAAGGTAGGCTGCGATGACTTTCAGCTCTGATGTTTCCTTCTGTACCAGATCATCACGCCCCGCATTGCCGTATTGTTCAATGGATTCGCGGCGTTTTTTGGCCGCGCTGCTAAGGACCTCAATTGCCTGTTCCTCGGTAAGGTCCTCGCCTAAGCTGATCCGTTTGTATTTCAGATCAGATTTAAGGCCCCGAAGCACGGTTACACGGTCTTTCTCACCGGCTTTCAGGGCCTTTATAGCATCTTTGTCGATTCGTTCAAGAATCGTCACGATTCGTCTACCTGTCTTGTAACATCCTGGTCCGCCGTGCTTTACGCCTGGCAGCAGCCATTTTACGTTTGCGGGCGGCAGATGGTTTCTCGTAATGCTGGTGCTTCTTATAATCAGAAAGCACACCTGATTTTTCGCAGAACTTATTGAAACGTCTTAATGCTCTTTCAAACGATTCGTCGTCTCGTACTCGTACTCCGGTCAACTAGCAACACCCCCTTACCGGGGAAAAAGTTGATGGTATCGCCCCATAAATTGAGGCACTCCTAACTCCAGATCGGCAATATCAACAGGAAATCCAGTTTTGTCAACACGTTTTGAGGTCCCCTTGGCTCTTTCCGACACTAGCTCACTACTGCTTTCGCTCAGCTTAACCATAACGGTTCCTTTAGCTTGCGAGGAATGTCAGCCTGTCCGCCCCACGGTTGGACATAAAATGGAAATGGACGTGCTCTACCTCCTGGCCAAGACCGTTGTTGATTGCCAACTGGTAGTGGTCCGGGATGCCGAGCTTTTCAGCCACGATCTTAGCCGTTTTACAGAGAAGTGCTAGGGTTTCAGGGGGCGTTCGCTGGAAATCCGGATACTCTTTCTTGGTGATCAGAAGCAAATGTACTTCTCGCTGGGGTCGGTGATCAGCGATTACGATCACTTCGTCGGTCTCGTAGAATATCTTAGCCGGGAGTTCACGGTTGATTATGCGTGTAAATACTGTTGGCATGGCTGACCTTTCTATTCTGCCCGAAGCATAGTTGCAACTTGCAGGCTCGTCAACAGGTTTGCACGGAGTGAGGACTGTGACTTCAGACGCTTGCCATTCTGTGGAAAAAAGGTTAAACTATAAACTGTGGCACAGATGCCGCGAAGATGTTGAACTGTTGTTCCCGGGATACGGAGGAATGGTCTTATGTCCGGTCACTCAAAATGGGCGACGATTAAGCGCAAGAAGGGGAAGACTGATGCCGAGCGCGGCAAGCTGTTTACACGTTTGATTAAGGAAATCACGGTGGCTGCTCGCGAGGGAGGGGGAGACCCTGAGGGTAATCCCAGACTTCGCACTGCTATTGCTACTGCCAAAAGCGGCAACATGCCCCAGGATAATATCAAACGCGCCATCCTTAAGGGTACCGGCCAGCTTCCGGGTGTGACGTATGAGTCCATCACTTACGAAGGCTACGGACCTGGTGGTGTGGCGCTCTTGTTCGAAGTTTTCACTGATAACAGGAACCGTGTGGTGGCAGATATTCGTCACACTCTTACCAAGTACGGTGGTAATCTTGGTGCCAACGGCTGCGTGGCCTGGATGTTCGACAAGAAGGGTGTGATTACGGTGGATCTGGAAGCTGCCGATGAGGACACGCTCATGGAGGTCGCTATGGACCATGGTGCGGAGGATATCAACTCCGACGTTGGAGCGTACGAGATTACCATGTCCCCCGAAGTGTTAGATGATGTGCGAACTGCTATTGAGGCCAAGGGGATTACCATTGCATCGGCGGAAGTTACGATGGTTCCCCAGAGCCAGACCAAGCTCGTGAAAGAGAACGAAGCCAGTTCGATGTTGAAGATGCTGGACCTTTTCGAGGATCAAGATGATATCCAGAAGGTCTACTCGAATTTCGATATCGACGAATCATTGCTCGAAAAACTGGCACAGGATTAAGAAAATAGTCCGGGGGGACTGAATGCTGCAGGGCACTAAAGGATTCTTGTTTGATCTTGACGGCACCGTTTATGTCGGCGACAA
>QNAF01000189.1 GCA_003641405.1 Candidatus Zixiibacteriota bacterium
GGGTAACGCCAGTGGGGTCTGACAGAACGATCCAGTCAGCTTCAGTGCTGATTGAATATGAAATCGCTGCCGCAGTTTCCTCGGAGACGAAGAAAGATGCCATGAGAGTGTCAGCGTCAGCATCGTATCGGAAGAAACCAATGGAATCCGGTTCGACTACCAGCACTTTGGGTGGTTCGTTAAGGGTCAGTCTGACGTAAGCGTAAGCCGGGTCAAGTGGGTCTTCTCTTTCGTCTATGACAAGAACGGAATCAAAATGCACACCCGCAGCAAGCCCTGAGATGTTCACCTGAACGTAGATATCGTGCGGTGTTGTGCCCGTTTCTGTACCTGATTGGAGAGTGATCCAGGCGGACTCTTCGCTTGCAGCTACTGGAGCTGCACTGCCATCGCTGACCGTAACGCTGAAGAACTGCGGGTCAAGAATCGAGGAACCTACTTCAGCGACGAAATCCAATGTATCTGGATTAATGATAAGACGATCACTGTCAAGGACCTGAACCAATACACTTGCGCTATCTGCAAGGGAACCATCACTCGCAATGAAAGTAACGGTATATATCCCGGCTTGAGTGTTGACCGGTGTCCAGTCGAATGTACCCGTACCGTCCATATCGTCAACGAAGGTTGCACCATCCGGAAGCGTACCTGTTGAGAGGTTCGGGTAGTTTCCGTCGGGGTCCACAGCGGAGACGCCAAAATTCAGGTTTTCAAGTTCAACCACAATCTGGTCAGGAATATCATCAAGCATTGGTGTTCGATTGACGTTGTGCACCGTAATGGTAATGGTCTCTTCATCGGTCAACTCTCCGTCTGAAGCAGTGAACGTGATGTCATAGAGAGCGGCCTGATCGTATGTCGGGGTCCAACCAAAAGTTCCGCTGCCGTCGCCATTGTTAATAAAAACGGCACCGTCCGGTAACGGGGCAGCGCTCAAAGTCGGGATAGTCCCATCGATATCAGTAGCTGAAACGGTGAACTGAAGCATCTGATTCTCATCGATTTCCCTGTCACCGATTGCCGCTAACTCCGGTGGGTGATTTGGCTCAGTGAGAATCAGGCTTATTGCAACCTCAGGCGCGTTGCCGGCGCCCGTCGATGTTGTCACAGCGGTTCCGTTATGTGTCCCGGCAGCAAGGCCGGCCAGATCGACACCGACAGTAACGGTACCATCGGTAGTGCCTTCGGGATTGGTCAGTACAATCCAGGGATCCGCGGATGAAGCAATGTAAGGAATCGCGGCACCGCCAACTTCACTGACGTTGAACGTTCGGGTAGCAGGAGCGCTGCCGCCCACTTCAGCTTCAAATGTAAGGCTTACAGGGTCTACCTGGAGTGTACCCAATTGCGGCTGGTTGGGGTCGAAGACACAGGGTGTCTCGTAGATTGGGATGTAAGAAACCAGACTCACATCTACGAATTTCAGTACAGCGCCGCCACTGAACGGAGTGTACGGAAAGCATACCGAGTCATTCACTGTCCAGTCGTTCAAGTGAAACCAGTAGGTGGCTACGTGTTGTGGTGCGGCGTTCTGTAACAGGCCATTGCCAAACATACGTGATCCAGCAAATTGGAACTGTTGTCTGACGTTCGTACTGTCAATATTATTTGCGTAGAAAAGCATCTGGAGGAGATTAAACGAGGACACGGCCAGAGGTGTGGCTATGGCCGAGTCCATCACAAGATTCGGATTCTCCCACGAGAAGCCACAAGTCGCCGTGATGACATCTTGGGCATCGTTGTAAATGTACAAATCGGCCACCAGCGTGGAATCATTTCCGGCGGCGTCCAGGGGTGAGAGAACGAAGAACATGGAGTCTGCGTTGCCCAAGTCGTTTGGGTCCTGCTGTGCCAGAGTAGGAACGCCAAGCACAGCCACCAGGCAGAATGTGATAATTGCAGTTCTAAGACACATGTTGTTATGAGCCTCCTTTGCTATCGTTTCAATTCTATTATTTGACATCTGAACCTTATCGTTTCGGTCTGTACTCAATGGCCAAACAAAGCAAGAATTCGTCTGGGCAAAACCCATCGGGGTGTGCCAGCGACTTGTTGCATAGCCACAAACAAAGTAACAGACCGGGTATCTATAGCTTACCCACTTATGTTAGACCGAATGCAGTAGCAAAGACTATCAGGTAAAGGTATTCAGTGACCTTTCCCTTTATCAACCGCGATAAATATACGGTAAAACTGCCGGTTGTCAAGAGATTATAGCCCTTCAGTGGTGCGGAATATTTGAACAGTACTATTTCTTGGTTGCAGCCGGGCGGTTTGCTCGTGATCGCAATAGCATTAGAATCAGTACCGCTCCCAGCAAATCGACCATAAAGTCCATGGCGCTAGCGTCCCGGCCCATCGTATGTTGTTGGACGACATACTCGTCCAGCACGGCGAATATGGCCAGAAAAAGAAGCGATAGCCAGAAAGCACTACCAATACTTACTCTTTGGCTGAGATTGGTGCATGATCGGAAGGTAAGAAAGGCGAATAGGGCGTACTCTGCAAAGTGGGCGACCTTATCAAGGGCCACCAATCTGATCTCGGGGGTCCTCAGGTCAGGTATTGACGATACCAGGAGGATAACGGCACCATATGCCACAACGGGAACGTGATAGAGTAGTATTTTGCGCATTAGCTTTCAGGACCAAGTCAAAACTCAACTCCATGGGTAGGCTATCTGGATATTACAGTCAAGCTGTTTCCATGGATTGTAGATAGCAATCCCGATGACACGGAGCGTTTTTTTTGTAGCTTTTTCTATGTAGATACATCTTTGTCTAATCGCTATGGCCAACTCAACGTTTGCAACCGGTATGGACCCCTCCGGTAAACTCCGTCTGGCGCTGTCGATGGCCTTTATTGGTGTCAGTGGCGGTACCATCGGATTCATGTTTCTTGAAAGCATGGACCCCTTATCAGCTCTCTATATGACAATAATCACACTCTCAACCGTCGGGTTTGGGGAAATCATGCCCTTGCACCCTGCTGGCCGCGTGTTTGTCATATTCCTGATACTATTCGGAGTCACTACGGCAGGCGTCATAGTTACATTGGTGGGTGAGCAATTGCTGGAAGGTCATGTGAAGCATCTGGTTACGAGGAGAAAGATGGAAGCCAAACTCAAAAAGATGTCAGATCACTTCATTATCGCGGGATTCGGTCGCGTGGGGCAACAGGTTGCCAGAAAGTTTCAAATCAAGGGTGTGCAGTTTGTGGTGATTGAGAAGGACGAGCAATTGGTCAATCGAGTCCTTGACGAGGGTTTTGTGCCGGTAATGGGCGATGCTACCGATGACGAAGTTCTTCTCTCAGCCGGAATAGAGTCTGCGAATACGCTTATCTCTACGTTGCCCGAGGAGGCACAAAACGTATACTTGACTCTCACGGCTCGCTATATGAAGCCGGACCTTCATATCATTGCAAGAGCCGACTTTGAGGATGGGGAGAAAAAACTGCTTCGAGCCGGAGCCAACCACGTAATTATCCCTCATGTACTTGGCGGAATCCGTATGGCCAAGGCAGCTCTCCAGCCAAATGTTGTCGATTTCATGCAGATGACTTCAATGGATGAAGAAGATCTGTTGATAGAAGAGCTGGTTGTTCCCGATGGCAGTCCATTGACGGGCAAGAGCTTGGAAGAATCCAATCTCAGGCGTGAGTTCTCTATCAGTATCGTCGGCATCAAGCAGACTGGGAAAAAGATGAACATCAACCCAGGATCTTCCGCTGTGCTGAACGGTCAGGATATTCTGGTTGTAATCGGTCAAGCCGAGGACCTTGAACGTTTCAGCAGCCACATAACCCGATAGACTGGTGGTATTTGCAATCTGAGACTGGGCTGGTTGTGTAAGAAAAAACCTTGCAAATTATCTGAGGTGGGTCTATCCTATAAAATTAGGCTGATTCTCGAAGCAGTCCGCTTGAGAATATCTCCGTCAGCGCTCAGGATCCAAGAGAGATTCAGACTTGGGACGGGCGACTGTGGCAGCCTCATGGATAATCTCTTATGGCAGATGCTATGAGGGTGTGTAAGTTTGATAATCTACTGAAAGCTTGTTGCACAGGATTACAATGACCCCAATAACCCCAAAATTGACTAAATCGGCCAACTGGCTGCCGCTTGGAATCACGCTTGGTGTGATTCTCGGAGCAGTACTTGGATACATTATACCAGATCTTCTTCTTGCAACCGGTTTCATTGGTGCATGGTTCATCAACGCGTTGATGATTCTTGTTATTCCGCTAATCGTGGCGGTGATGGTGACTGGAATCGCAGCTCTGGGTGATCTTCGTAAGACCGGTCGTGCCTTGGTCGGTGTTTTTGCGTATTTTGCCGCGACAACTGCGGTGGCGGTATTGATTGGGTTTGTATTGGTCAAGTTATTCAGTCCTGATATTGAAGCGCCATTGTTTGCAGGTACATCTTCCGTCCCGTCCATATCGGAGATGTTGTCTTCAGTCGTTCCGGCATACCTCCCGAATGCTCTCGCTCAGGGTCGATACCTTGGGTTGATTTTGCTTGCCCTCTTCACCGGGGGAATACTGGCAGCCATGGGTACAAAGGGAAAGACCATGGTGGGGTTCTGCAAGGAATTGCATGAAGTCGTTCTACGGCTCACAGGTCTTATCCTGTATGTGGCACCGATCGGTCTGTTCTTCCTGGTTGGATCTTCGGTTGCCGCGAACCGTGAATCACTTCCTGAGCTGGCAGGAGGACTTGGTATGTACGCCTTGATACTGGTAATCGGCCTGGCAATACATGTCGGAGTTGTGCTTCCCGCGGCTTTGAAAATCTGGACACAGCGATCACCTCTTGAGTATTTCCGGCACATGACGCCGGCATTTTTGACTGCGTTGGGAACGTCGTCATCTGCCGCAACCCTTCCCGTTACCTATGACTGTGCGGTCAATAAGGCGAAAGTGGACGCCAGGGCGGGATCGCTGGTGCTGCCGTTTGGATCGTTGGCCAACCTTGACGGGACGGCGATGCACGTGATGATTGCTACCACAATGATTGCCGGGTTTTCTGGATTTTCGCTGGGTTGGCTGGATTTGTTGTGGGTGGCGGTATTGACTATTTTCGTGTCGTTTGGTGCTGCTGGTATGCCAATGGCATCTCTGGTTGTGTTGCCGGTTGTCCTTGTCTACGGTGCTGGTTTGCGGCCTGAAGTTGCTGTTGCTGGCATGGCGTCGGTAGCTGCGGTGGAGTGGATTCTCGACCGTTTGCGTACGGTCACAAATGTTTGGGGAGACGCTGTCGGGGCGGCCGTAATAGCCGAGAGTTTTGAACTCAAGGCAGCTACCAGAACACGGCGTGATTCACGCACGGGCAGGGTAACACGTACCAGGAGTAAAGCTCCTGTACGGGCAGATAGCCGTACGCGTCGTCCAACGGACCGCCGGACTGACACAACTCGTCGGACCGAGCGACGGCCCAGCCGAACCAGGAGTGCGTCAAGCTCACCTGCCGCAAGGCCA
>QNAF01000190.1 GCA_003641405.1 Candidatus Zixiibacteriota bacterium
CCATGAGATCTTCGGGCCCACCGGAGATCTCTTTTTCTTGATTCTAATTAGAATCCCGACAGTTGCCAAGATACAAGGTCGGGTTCCGAACATTATCCCCTTGAGTGAGAAACCCGACATCTTATTCGTTAGATTTTGATGTGGCCGGCAGATGTTCACATCTGCCGGATGTCGGGTTTCTTGTCCGCAAAGCGGACTGCGGAACCCTCCTTCAACTACTTCTACTTCAGCAACATCATCTTGCGGGATTCGGTGAACGCGGGTGTCTCCAATCGATAGAGATACACACCACTGGCGGCGCGATTGCCTGAGGCATCACTGCCGTTCCAGACAACAGAGTTCTCACCGGCAGGGAAAATGCCATCGGCCAGTGTAGCTACTTTCTGACCCAGCACGTTGTAGACCGATAGAGTAATCTCACACTGAACTGGCAAAGTAAATGAAATGGCCGTTGTCGGGTTGAACGGGTTGGGGTAGTTCTGCGACAGAGAATAGCCACTCGGCAACAGATCAGTGTCATCATCTTCGACGCTCGTGGGATCGTAAAGAATGTTGGAGGCGTAGATACTGATCCCGTCCTGTCTTGGGTCAGCCCAGATGAACCAAGCGCGTCCACGGTGGGCGTCGGTCTGCGGCGAGGCCATGAACTCCGGAATAACTGTTGAGATCGGCTGGTTGTTACCACCGATTAGCGCCAGCGAAGATGTGAAAAGCTGGTAGTAGACACGCCGGACGCCGTCGCGACGGTCAACCCATGTCAGGCTGTAGTAGCTACGGTTGCTCACTGACAGTGAGGGGTCAGAGATGTCGTGGCCGACACCGTCTATCACGCCAAAAGTCCCGATCACGATAGAACCATCAGGCGCCAACTGCGTGAAATAGCCATGCCGCTCCCCGGCAAGCGCTCCGCTCCAGAAAAGCGTAACATTACCATCCGGGTTAACATCTGCGGCCAACTCTCCAATTGAAACTCCAGAGACATCAGATGCCCAACTGAATGAGTCACCGGTACTCTTGTCGGAGTTGAACCAAACGCATTTGGCCGCAGGTTCGACCAAGCCGATATCAAGCCAAATGACATAGAAGTGCCCGGTAGTGTCAAGACAGACTTGCAGATCTACAGCCGAGGAATCTGAGGCGGCTAAAGAGATCATAAACTCACCGCCGTCAAGCGATCCGCTGGTTGCCAGCCATCTTCCCCAGACCTGCGCGGTTCCATCCCGCCTGTCAACCCAGGCCACGAGTCCCTGGCCGTCACCGTTCATGACAGCTTTCGGTGAAGCCTTGACCGCATAAGCGGTGGTGTCGGAGATCATAAACTCATCCTGATCACACAGTCCGCTGTGCGACACAAACCTGCCGTAGATTCTCTGCCCGGAGAAACCACCCACCATGCGACTGTCTATCCAGACAATAAGTCCGTTGGCGGATGAAACGGCCATTGAAGGTTCTGACTGAAGATTGGAGCCGACATCCTGATTGGCCTTCTGCTCAACATTTGCGAAATACCCCGGCAGAGCGATTGCCTTAACAAATATATCCCCCGCGTCATTCCTGCGATCAGCGTAACAGACCAGATCGTACCAATCAGAGGCAGCGATTATCTGAGGCGAAGAGGCGTGAGCGCCCCGGATGTCGTCGTTGACCCGATCTTCCTCTACCAACAGCCGGCTATCGGTGTTGTCGAAGAGCATAAAATTGATGTTGGCATCGTCATTGGCGACTTCCGTCCAAACCAGCCCGTAGTTCCCGAGTGAGTTAATACTCGCCGACGGGCTCCACCGCTGGTTCAGGCTGCTGAGGTTCCTGATCTGCGGAGTGCCAACTGCAACGAGACCACTGTCCAGCCTTAGACCCATGATATGACTGGCGGCGCCAAAGTCAGCCCAGTGCGACATTACTTGTCCGTCGGTCGTCACTGCCAGAGAGAGATTCCAGTTTGTCACCAGCGCCTCACCGCCGGAGATCAACTGATTGCCTCCAACAAGCCCTGTGGTCTGGTCGTATCGCTGGAGATAGATTTCCTGACCTTCACGCTGGTCAACCCAGCCAATCACGTACTTGTCTTTCGATGAGTAGACGACTTGTGGAGCGTATTGCGCTGAGGCATCGTAAGGCGGCGGAACAATCGAGAAATCGCCGCCAACCGGAATGCCAGATCCCGTGAACTGACGTGCGAAAATATCAGCCCGGCTAAATCTGTAATCTTCCCAGGTAATCACATATCCTCCGGTGCTCACCGCGACTGAAGGCACCCAGTGCTGTGCGGAGCCGGCATCGGAATTAACTGTGGTGGGACCTGCAAGGGAACTCCCGGACGGCGAGTACAGCCTCATCTGTATCGTTGATCCAAGGACTGAGTAACTTTCAAGCGCCACAACCATCTGGCCATCAGGGAAGACTTCAACATCAAACGGACCGGCATAAGTAGCGAAACTGGTATCATTAACGAGAAACTTCGCCAGGTCGCTTTGCAGGTCGGCATCATATCGTGAACCGTAGATCAGACCGTTTGTGCGGTCACGGAAGAAAAGGCAGACGCGGCCAAGAGTGTCAATTGCAAGATCAGGATCGACATAGTCTGCTCCCGAAGATGACCCTGCGACCAGAACGTTGTCGCCGACGCGACTTCCCTGAGCATCGTAGCGCTGCCAATAGATCTTGCGGGAACCGTTACGGTCATCGTCCCATACAACCAGCCAGCCGCCATCAGCCAAGCTTACCGAGCGCGAATGATCCTGGCTGAATCGAGCGGGAGCGAATGCTCCGGAGACCTGAAGGTCGGAGAAATCAGTCGCCAGGGCTCGTGTGCCTGGTAACGGCTCTGTAGCCAGATTCCGCGCACCGAGGTTCAAGCCAGCCATTCTGGATTCATGGCGAGCAATCCGGTCGAAACCACTGGCTGAAATCGGCGCGATCGCTGACATAAGTACAACAGCTATCAAGATATGTTTCATGGTCAGTCCTATAGTGGAAGTCCTTACCGCAAGATACACCTTGCTCAGGGCAAATCCTATGCCTTCTCGGAGATTCTTGCTCGTAGAACGCCCAGAATGCTGCCGGCTGGACTCTCCCCGCAACTTCCTGCCTGACAGTGTGTTAGGAGGACGACGAGGGGTGCCCTTCGCCTGAACTGAGGACTGACTGACTTGGAAGGACTGTAATCGTGCAACTAACTGCACAAACCAACCCAAGCATACGCCACCTGATCCCGGAAGACGGCCCATATCACCGAAACCAAAACGACCTTTTCATCGTTAATAGTAATGACCATACTTGGGAGGCAAAACCGGCCTGCTGATGAATCTGTTTAGATCAGACAGGCGTTTTTTCTTGGTCAGAAGAGGATTTGGTTGGTATGATAGAGCACCCTTGGGGTGGCGAGGCATGGTTACCAGGAGTAGCCATCCCGAGACACTGAGTATATGAAATGAAAACGCGATTGCTTACAACAATCTGGGTCGTGGCTGGCGCGATCGTACTGGTTTCATCGGCGTTCGCACAGCAGCCGAAGTCGGAAAAGTGGGTGTTGGATTCTATCCATGAGAACATCTCGCTCAAACTGGAAGACCTGCTGCTGCAGTATACTGCCGATGAGTATGCTGATATTCTGGAGCAGCTAAAAGAAGCAATTGAAGACTACACTAAGTACATCAAGAACATCGACGACAACATCCAACGAGGCGCTTCAGTAGACAAACTGGCTGAGAACCTGAAAGAGGATGTTTACTTTGATGACCCGGAGCAACTGCTCGATGATCTTCGAAGTGGTACCAGCCACATCAGACGTCTTGAGAAAATACACCGTGCAGACCCGGACAAAACCAGCTCAAAGCTCGCTCAAGCCGAGCGGAGTTTCAGGCGCGAATTGACAATGATCACGGAACTGGTTGAGAACTATGCGGACCAGGAAATGGTGCTGACGATCGAAAGCGACGAGTTCCAGGAATACCTGGACCTGGCGTTGCTGTATTTGGAGGAGGCTTTGTCGCGATCCGATCTGGCTATCGAAGACATCTCGCTGGATGATCTGCCTGACGAGCTGGCAATTCCTCACTTTCCTTTAATAATCGGCGCACCCTCCTTTCCACGTATTCAAACAGACAGTACAAGCAGGACTCCGACAGTGCAGTACAACCCTGTTGAGATAAGAACACGGACCGACTCCGACAGGTTGACCAAATCGGAGACATCGTTTACATCCAGTGCCTTCGCGGATGTAATTTCAGCGCACTCTCCGATCATCATTTCCAACCCAATGGGAAATGTGCTCATATCCGGCTGGAACAAAGACAGAATAAAGGTTACGCTGGAGGTGCAAATATCCTCAGAGTCGAAAAGTAGTGAAAGCGGTATTGCCGAAGATATCAAGCTGTCCGTAACGGAGGATGATGACAGTTACACTGTGGAAGTAGACCTTCCACACGTTACTGATCCCCGTGTACAGGTTCTTCAGAGTCTCCTGACGGTTAAGATACCATCGAAGAACAAGGTTATCTGCAACAGTTCTTTTGGCGATATCGCAATTAGTAACATGCGCGGTGGAGTGGTTCTGGAAAGTGAAAACTCCTCGGTGGAATTGCACCATGTTGAGGGCCCGGTAGAAGTAGCGGCATCAATGGGCAAAGTTGCCATTTACAAAGTTAGCGGCCGTATGAATGTTGCCAATAGTTATGCGTCGATTGAGGTGCTGGACTGTGATGGCAATCTCGACATCACGAATGAGTACGCCCCGGTGAATATCACGGATTCTCGCGGTGAAGTTACGATCGAAAATACCGGTGAGATCAACGTGGTGGATCACGAAGGATCAATTGACATTGAGAATGCTTATGGTCAGGTGAAAATCATCAACGTTGTGGGGGATATCGTGGTATACAACGAGTATTCACCACTCATCGTCAGTAGCGTCAGCGGCCTGGCGGAACTTGCGAATGTCTACTCGCAGATCGAAATCTCGGATGTCAAAGGGCCAGTCTACGCCACCAACAGCTACGGGGACATCGCAGCCGAACAACTTCGGGGTCCTGTCGTGATCGAGAACGACCAGGGCGATATTGAGATGATTCTGGACAGGGATTTCGATCAATCTTCATCGATTCACACCACGTACGCAAGTATCGACCTGACTGTGAGTGAACATGCCGATCTCACTGTGAGAATCCAGACTGTGGACGGTGATATTCAGAGTTCATGGCCGATCAAAATCGACCGCAAGGGAAGCGTCAAAACCGCGGAACTTGTTCTCGGTGATGGTAGTGCTGTTGTGGACGTAACGGGTGACGGGACTACTATCTCGATACAAGACCGTTAGGCTATTATTCAAAAGGAGGACTGAATCCGAGACGTGAGATCGCGATCAGTCAAGATGTCAGATCGCATCGACAGTTTCCTCTGCCTGTTTCAGTACTTTCCTGATTCGATTCTCCAGTTCGGCA
>QNAF01000191.1 GCA_003641405.1 Candidatus Zixiibacteriota bacterium
AGCTCTTTCCGGGCTGCGGCAATATCCGATGGTTGTGCCTGCTTCACAGGAAGCTTGCTGATGAGTTTTTTTCCTTCTTTGGAACCCGGTTCTACAACGAAACTGTGCCGGCTTGAGCTATGCAACTCAGTCAGGGCCAGGTCAAAGCCAGATGAGGCTTTTGGCCCGGTATTGGTCGATGCGCAAAAGCATGTTCCTCCGGGATGGACACAGTTGACCGCTACCACAAAGAGGTTCCGACGGCGTTCCTGATATGCACGGTCTACATATGGACCTTGTGTAAAGATCTTGTCATGGATGGACAGAGATTCAACAGTTTTAGTCATTCTTAATTGCCCACCTCAGAGTTTCCTAGTTTCCGTGTACTTATTATCGGCTTAGATCGAGCGCGAAACAGCCGAATTACAAAGAACGAGGGTATATGTTCACAATCTGTACATTGGTTTCCAGACAAGCGAAACCGTTGAGGATAGGGCGCGCTTGCTCAGGAATTCTTGAATTGGCGATTTCCGGGAAAACTTCCAATATCAGCCTACAGGGAAGATTGTTCCGGCTTCCAACGGGATCGACTCTCAATGGTAGCCACATTTTCGGCTGTTTCGGTGGGGTGGGGCAATTGCTGGCTTTCGTGAATCTGACCGAAACTGGACGCTACCATCAAAGAAGCAAAGACGTTGCACTAACCTGTTGTGGTTCTTCGTATTGTCTTGATTGTCAAGGTGTTACATAATGGGGGGTATCTTCCGGTCTCTCCCTGAGCGGCACTGTCTATATTTCTATAACGTTCAAGCGGTAGTACAAATCCCTACGGAATCGCCCTTCCGCGATCAACTCCTCCGGGTCCGGATTAGGCTGAGCCGATGCAAGGGCAGCCCTCTGGATACTCGGTTTCCCATAAGTTGTTGTCATTACTGTCTATAAGCATCTGGTACGGCCTACTGTCTGCCTATCTGTATTGTATTGAGACGTGGCAACTTGGGTATGCCTGCCTGTCCCTAAAAAAAACCTCAAATTCTCCTTGACAGTTGTCGATATGTTTATATATATGTAGACGCACATACGTACGGATGCAAATATGAAGATAGAGAATCCTGAACTATACGAGTTGCACGCTGACTTTTGCAAGGTGATTAGCAGTCCGAAGCGACTCATGATTGTAACTCTTCTGAATGGCAACGAACTTAGTGTCGGTGAATTGGCAGAGGCTTTGGATATGCCATTCAGCAACATTAGCCAGCACTTGCGGGTGTTGAGGGCAAAGCACATTGTACGAACCAGAAAGGATGGACAGACAGTCTACTACTCCCTTACTGATAATCGACTGCCCCAGGTCTGTGCTGATATTCGGAAGATATTACTAGAAGGTATGCGCGATCGTTTCAAGAAAACACAGAAGATGTCACAGGGCAAATGATAGTGTTTTTTTGCTTATACATATGCGCACATGCGCAACAACGCACGAATAGTATAATGCATATAAATAATCACTTGGAGGTTACACTATGAACGTCGAAGAACTCAAGTCACTAGAAGCTGCCAAGGTCGTGGATGCCAGGGGCACAGCCTGCCCGGGACCATTACTTGAAGCCAAGCGTGGTATGGCGGAAGTCGCTATGAATGGAATTATGGAAGTACTTTCCTCAGACGAAGGCACTAATGATGACATCCCGCTGTGGTGCAAAAAAATAGGGCACGAATACCTTGGTAATCTGGAGGAAGCGGGTCACTGGAGACTTTTCGTACGACGGATGAAATGATGCTATCAAATATCATCAACACAGGCTGGGAACCCAAGATTCTTGTGTTCTCAACCAACAATATTTCGGATCCCGGAATTGATCTGGCCGGTGGCTCACATATGCCGTATTCACCTGCCGTTTTGGTAGTGCCGGTTCCGTGCTCAAGTGGCATCAAGCCAGCCTGGGTGCTTCACGCGATTAATGCCGGATTTGATGGAGTGTTCATTGCCGCCGATGGGACGGACTGTGCCTATCTACCAGACTGTACGAAGCGAACCGGCGAAGTTGTTGAAAAATCCCAGTCGCTTCTAAGAGAAAACAACCTTGATCCGAGGCGGCTGAAGATGGCGGCAATCTGCTCAGTCTGCGCTGAATCATTCCAATCGCACATGGAAAAGTTCAGGACCGCTTTGGTCAAGCTTGATTCATCACAAGAAAAGGTCGGGAAATGATCAGTTCTTTCTCTTTCAATGCGAAAACATTCACGGTGTCCCGGTTATCCCGGGCCTTTCGGCAAGAGGTGCCGTCACATGAATCATGACGTTTTGGTTGTTGGTGGTGGAATCGCCGGAATGGAGTCGTCATTAACCCTTGGAGACATGGGGTACAACGTGCTTTTGGTGGAAAAGGAGGCCAGCATTGGCGGGAAGATGGTCTTGCTCAGCAAGGTGTTTCCGACCCTGGATTGCGCCAGTTGCATTTCCACGCCAAAGATGGCATCCACTGCTCACCACCCCAATATTACTATTTCAACATCCTCCGAAATTGATGAAATCATCAAAAAGGACGGGGGTAGCTTCAAGGTCAGACTTCATAAGAAATCTACCTATGTCAATTCAGCAGCATGTACAGGATGCGGTGAGTGTGAACTGGCCTGCACGGTCGCAAGACCGGATCCTTTCAATTTTGATTTGACTGCCCATCGAGCAATCCACATCCCTTTTCCTCAGGCTGTGCCAAAAAAAGCAGTTATGGTGAGGAAGGGGACATCTCCGTGTTCATTTAGTTGTCCTGCGGGCGTCAAGGCTCATGGCTATGTCTCTCTGGTTCGTAGCGGTAAGTACGAGGAAGCATTTCGCCTGCACATGGAAGACGCTCCCCTACCCGGCAGCCTTAGTCGGGCTTGTTATGCGCCGTGTGAAAGCGACTGTACTCGAGGCGAATTGGAGGGAACCGTCCCCATCCGGGCGATCAAGCGGTTCATGGTTGATCATTATTACGAAAAACATCCCGAACCGGAATACGGACCTCCAGAGACTCTGCTGGAGAAGAAAATTGCTGTAGTTGGTTCGGGTCCCGCAGGGCTGTCGGCGGCCTATCATCTGGCTCGCCACGGCTATCGCGTAACGGTTTTTGAATCCGCCACCAAACCCGGCGGCATGTTACGGTACGGAATTCCTGCCTACCGGCTGCCGAATGATGTGGTTGACCGGGACATAAAGAACATCACAGCTCTTGGCGTTTGCATCAACACCGAATCGCCAGTTTCGTCCCTGGAGTCACTGAAGGATCAGGGATTTGATGCTACTTTTCTTGCCCTGGGTACTTCTGAGGGGATGAAAATGTCCATCGAGGGTGAAGATTTGAATGGTGTTACTGACTGCATGAGCTTTCTCAAGCAGGCCAATTCCCCGGACGCGATGGATCTGAGCGGTAAAACCGTGATGGTTATAGGCGGCGGCAACGCTGCTATCGATCCGGCTAGAACGGCAATCCGCCTTGGTGCCAAAGAGGTCATTATACAGTATCGACGGAGTCGGGCAGAAATGCCGGCTCATAACTGGGAGGTTACGGCAGCTCTGGAAGAGGGTGTCACACTTCAAGCTTTGCAGAACCCGGTTCGTTTTGTGGGAAGCAACGGTAGTCTGGAAGCAGTAGAGAGCATTACAATGAAGCTTGGCGAGCCGGATGACAGTGGCCGGCGGCGCCCCATTCCGATAAGCGGTTCGGAGCAGCGTATCTCGGTTGATCTGGCCATTCTTGCAATCGGTCTCAAGCCGAGCACATCACCATTTGCAAGGGAGCTTGAGCTCAATCGCAACGGGACGATTCAAGCAAATGAGGAAACGTTCCAAACTTCAGTGAATTCAGTATTTGCCGGAGGTGATGCCGTTACCGGGCCATCCATGATTGTCAGTGCAATCGGACATGGAAAACGGGCCGCCTTCTATATTGATCGCCTACTTAAGGGTGAGGCGCTTGATGGCATTACTTTCGATAGTAGATTGCCGGCCGTAGAAGCCTCAGCTGTTTTGTCACGGGCTAATTCCGATGGCGGCGAGAACGGCAACGGCTCCGGGCACCAGCAGTTACTTCCGGTGGTGGGCCTGGAAACACCTCGCGCAGCGATATCGGAACGCACTCCAACTGAAAAAAGGGAGCTTCCGGTATCCGAACGCATTAAGAGTATGGCCGAGGTAGAGATTCCCTTTACTGAAGAAGAAGCTCGCTATGGTGCCAATCGGTGTCTGGACTGTGGCGTGTGCTCTGAATGCAATGAATGCGTAAGGGTCTGTCCGGCGAACGCCATCGATTTCAGTCTTCGGGATGAAGAACAGACCATTGAGGTTAAATCCGTCATCGTGTCAACCGGTTTCAATATTTTTGATGCCCACCGAAAGCCAACCTACGGTTATGGTAAGTTCCCTAATGTCATTACAGCGATGCAGATGGATCGCATCCTGGCCCCCACACGTCCCTATAATGGTGTCATCAGACCTTCAGACGGTAAGGCACCTGACAATATTGCTTACGTTCTGTGCGCCGGTTCCCGTGACCAGAGTGTAGACAATATACTGTGTTCCCGAGTTTGTTGTATGTATTCCATAAAGCAAGCCCAGCTGGTCATGGGATCTCTTCCACTGGCAGATATCACCATCTACTATATTGACATTCGTGCCTTCGGCAAGGGTTACGACGAGTTCTACCAGCAAGCCAGGGGAATGGGGGTCTATTTTGTCAAGGGACGGGTAGCTCAGATCAGCGAGTTGGATACCGGAAACCTGGACGTGCAGTACGAGGCTATCGGAGGGGATGGTGGTCTTAAACACGCGGACCACGATCTGGTGGTGCTGTCTACCGGTTTCTTGCCGAACCCTGATGCTCTCCGCATGTTCAAGAACGACGACCTCGAAGCAGACACTCACGCGTACGTACGTGAAATCGACGAAGACATCAACCCTGGAAGGACCAGTATTGACGGTGTCTTTGTGGCTGGGGCAGCTTCCGCCCCCCGAGACATTCCTGACAGCATTCTTCACTCGGGAGCGGCAGCGGCTCAGACGGCTGCATACATAGAGAGAATGAGGACTGGCCAATGATGAACAGAAGAATCGGCGTGTATGTTTGCCATTGCGGCGGCAATATCTCGGACTATGTAGATGTAGACAAAGTCAGGGACGGCGTACAAAATGACGAGGGAGTAGTTATATCCAAGACAACTATGTTCGCGTGTTCTGATGCCGCCCAGGAAGAGATTATAGAGGATATCAAGACTGAGAATCTTGATGGTATAGTGGTAGCTTCATGTTCGCCTAAACTCCACCTTTTCACCTTTCGCGCTATGGCGGTGAGGGCCGGGTTAAATCCATACCAGTATGTGCAGGTCAATCTCAGGGAACAGGATTCCTGGGTACACCAGCACGATATGGGCAAGGCTACTGAAAAGGGTATCCGTCTTGTAAGGGCTGGTATTG
>QNAF01000192.1 GCA_003641405.1 Candidatus Zixiibacteriota bacterium
CATCAATCCCACTACGGTTTGGTACGAGGACTCTGACGGTGACACCTATGGCAACTCTGCCGTGTCACTGACGCAATGCGAGCAACCCACAGGGTATGTCCTCGACGACACTGACTGCGATGACTCTGATGAGAACATCAATCCCACTACGGTTTGGTACGAGGACTCAGACAGCGACACTTACGGTAACCCAGCAGTGACACTGACTCAGTGTGAACAACCGACAGGATTCCTGCTTGATAACTCAGACTGTAACGACAGTGACCCTGATATCAACCCCAACACCATCTGGTACATAGATGTCGATGGTGATGGCTACGGTGACCCGTCCACAACAGTTACAGTGTGTGATCCCCCTGCAGGATTCGTTCTTCTGCAACCTGACAATTGCCCCGATGTGCACAATCCTGAACAGGAAGATTCCGACGGGGACGGCCAGGGTGACGCTTGCGAGGGTTGCTGTATCCCGCCATCGGTAGGTGACCTTGACCAAAGCGGTGGAGATTTAGGGTTCAACTACGACGGCGCCGATCTGTCGATGATGATTCACGGGTTATTCGTAGACCCGCTGAATGGCTGGGACGGTGTCTGCCTTGAAGAAGCCGATGTTGACTTTTCGGGTGAACCAGACCCTTCCGAGATAGATATTGACGGAGCTGATCTTTCACTGCTGATCGATGCTCTCTTCATCAGCCTTAACCCGCTGAGTCAATGTCCATAACCAAAGCTGTAGATAAGCGTTTCCATCAGCGAACATAAAAGTCTGTCAAACACACAGCAAAAGGCGCCGTCAGTCATAGCTGACGGCGCCTTGTTACATCTATCGCAAGAAACTACCTGATACTAATTCCCACACACAGGTTCCAGAGAAATGAACAGATGGTCGATTAACCGGCTGACGTCAGCACCATCAATGTAACCATCGCAGGTGCAATCCCCAACAATCTGCGTAGGCATCGGGTGAGGACCGGTCAACAAGAATATGAAATGGATCATATAAGACAAATCGGCACCATCAACCATTCCATTCCAGTCCCAGTCACCGTGATATCGCCAAACCTGAAGTCGCAGGAGAACCTGAACCGGACTGTTAGAGGCATCAGGAGCCACAATATCGAAAGTGCTGGGATATTCTCCAAGCGTATAGCCAACAGGATTTGCAAGGATCCGTAAGTCACCGGGAACATCCCCGCTGGTTTCTTCAGGTACGAACCAGTCGATATCCTCGCCAAGTTCCCAGGCCATGCAACCCCCGTATGTATTAAAGACAAACATGCCTTCATGTTGTTCGTAGGGACCGGTGTTCTCTCGGTACGGAACTTCCAAGCCGGACTTCAGAAGGACTATCTCAGGTGTCATGTCACCAGGAATAACATTGTATTTAACAATCAGATGTTTGGGTGAGTTGGTAGCCCACTCGGCAATAACGGTGATAGAATCATAGAGTATGCCGAGAGGTAGCCCAAGATCAAAAGGTTGAACAATATACTCTTGTGGAGTAGTAAACTCAGAAACATAGTCAACCGTGAACAGTTCACTTTCCCATGTCAACTTGGCATTCATAGGGTCATCACCGCCACCGTTTGTTACGGTGAAATTGGCGCTCATGGGGTCCAGTTCAAAGCCCTGGTCACATTCGTAAACATCAAGTACGAGAGTGTCAGTTGAGAGTTCGATAACTGCCGGTTCCGTGACATAGCGAAACTTCATCACTGTTGAACACGGAGAGTTGATAGCCTCGGTGGAGCTAATATGGACAACGTCAGTTGTTATGTGACCTTCATTCGCAAACGGTACCGTAAAAAACACTTCCACGGAGTCCGGCGCAGTGGATTCTCGAGGACGAAGTGAATCGATCCGAACCAGATTTTCCGGCATCGGGATAAAATTGAGCGTCCCGCCCCCACCATTTCTGACCTCGAACTTTCGGGAGAACTCCGGAAGCTCGGACATCAGAACCAGGGAGAAATTCACGGAATCAACATCAATTACAGGCAACGACGACACTACAGACAAATGGACGGGAACCTCCACCGGATCGTTAGTCGCACTTGGATCAGTGACAACAATAATGTCATAGTAATCACCATATGCCAATCCGGTTATGTCGATACTTACTGATACTTCACCAAAATCGGTTCCTGATGTCGGAAGCAGATCAAGCCATGTCTCAGTATTTGATACCGACCAGTTGAGTACCGATTCACCAATGTTGTCGATAGTGAAAGTCTGCGAAGCGGGGTTTGGATCACCGGCGACCGCTGTGAAATTGAAATAATCAGGGCTTACACCGATAGTGGGAGGAGGCGGAGCGATCTCCAGTTCAACATACAGGAATTGGGGTGAGTTTTCTGCCTCAACCGACTCAACGCTGATGGAGTCGAAGTATGTTCCGGCTGTTAATCCAAGAGTATTGACAGACACAAAAACAGTCGTCGGAGTAGTCCCGACAGTGGGGTTCTTCTGCAACCAGGCAGCGTTCTCAACAAGATTGAATGATATGGGATCATTGTCTGATGTAATCTCAAATGTCTGCGACTGTGGGTTCCCTCCATCCTGTACGCCGGAGAAAAACAGCGTATCTTCAGATAGGATGAGATTCGAGGGCTCAGAGTATGCGGTATCACGGATAAGATAATCGCCCCCCCAGAACGGAGCCCACTGTTCCATGCTCGTACCGACAAACTTCAGAATGGTACCGCCACTCCAGGCCAACGTATCGATAAACACTTGATCACTCGTATCCCAGCCCGAAAAAGTCCAGTAGTAGCTGGCTACATGCTTGGCGGTTGGACTAGCTACCAGACCGTTCCCGGAGATACGTGATGCGGAGATCACAAATGTGTTATAGAAGTTAGTTGAGTCGATATTGTTATTCGTGTAGACAAACTGCAACAGGTTGAAAGCACTCTGTGCCTCCGGTGTGAAATGGGCTGAGTCCATCTGCATATTGGGATTGTCCCAGGCGAATCCCGATGTCGCGGTAATAATGTCGTTAGCATCATTGAAAATGTACGGATCCATCTGTAGATTCATCTTGTTGGTGGTGGCGTCCGGAATAACCGGAAAAACAGCGTAAATGGTATCGGCCGCTCCAAGATCATCCGGATCCTGCGTAAACTGAGCGCTGGTAGAAGATGCAATCAGCATCAACATACAGAACACCGTCAACAGCAATTTGCTCTTCATCATTTGCCTCCTGGCTATGCTTCTGTGAAGTGTATGGGTCAATATGCCTGTTTTCACAATCAGTCCATTATGTTGGATGCCAAGCTGACTCTGAGATTGTCATGGCCGTCCAATCCATCTTTCCAACTCATCTCAAGCAGACACGGCTATGGAGAATCACTTACAGGTGTTGAGAACCTAAAAACAAGACCAACAGAAAAGAACCCTGATTACAAACCTGCTCAAGATCAACTTAATATAGTAACTGTAGGGCCTCTGTGTCAAGAGTTAATTGACTGCGACTGGCGCGGAATGGGAAGGGAGCACTTGGGGCCGGTTACCAGCACCAGAATCGAAGGAGCAGCAACTATTCTTTCACACTTGAACGCGATGCCGTCACACGCGACTTTCTCTTCTTCTTTTTCTTCTGTGCTGGTATTCTTTTCTTGGCTTTCTCGATCTCCTGTGCGAAAACCTTCTCAAGTGTAAATGTGGACGGCTTGAATTCGCAAAGACAGAGATCAAACAGCTCATCGACGCGCTCTACGTAGTAGAATTTCATTTTGCTAATGATCTCTGCCGGCAGCTCCTTGAGGTCTTTCTCGTTCTCTTTGGGGAGGCATACGCTATAAATGCCGGCGCGATAAGCCGCTGACATCTTCTCTTTGACTCCCCCCACTGCCAGCACCTTGCCACGTAGTGTAACTTCGCCAGTCATCGCAATATCATTACGTATCGGTCGCTCAGACATCACCGAAGCGATTACCAATGATACAGTAATACCCGCAGATGGCCCATCTTTTGGAATAGCTCCTGACGGAAAGTGAATATGTATGTCAAACTCATTAAAATCACTGAAGTCGATACCTAACACATCTGCCTTTGATCGCACGAAGGAATGAGCAGCCTGAATCGATTCGCGCATCACCTCACCCAAAGAGCCGGTGGTGATGATCTGCCCATCGCCCTTCATTTTGAGACCCTCGATAAACATCAGTTCGCCGCCCGATCCGGTCCAGGCCAGTCCGGCAGCGATACCAATCTCCGGCAGCGATTCGGCCTTCTCAGGAATGAATACAGGTGTCCCAAGGTAAGACTCTATGGTCTTCTCACTGATCGTCCAGCGAGTGTTCTTCTTCTCCGCCTTTTCCAACGCGATCTTGCGACAGATCTTCTCGATTTGCTGGCAAAACCCCAACAGACCAGCTTCCTGCGTGTAGTTGGCGATGATCTTAGAGAGGATCTTATCAGTCACTTTGAAGTTGGACTTGGATAGCCCATGTCTCTCAAGCATATTGGGAATAATATACTGCTTCCCGATGATAATCTTTTCCCGCTCGATATACCCAGGGAGTTCCATAATCTCAATGCGTGGCACAAACTGCTCCGGAATCTCTTCATACGAGCGAACCGAACAGACAAAAACTACCTTGCTGAGGTCAATAGGAACACCGATATAGCGGTCCAGAAACCGCGAATTATGGCGAGGATCTACCACCTCAAGCAATGCCATATTGACAGAGGAGTCATTCTCCAGGTTAAAATAGTCTATGTCTTCAAGCAGGACCAGCACATCACAGGTCCCAGCCTCACGCAGTACCCGCATGATCTTGCCGGGATGGGCTCCCAGATACGTCCGAGGACTCCCCTTGATATCTTCGACATCCCCCATACCGCCAACCGAGATACGAACGAACTTCCGCCCCAAAGCGCTGGCTACTGCCTTAGCCAGCGAAGCCTTCCCAGTCCCGGGGGCTCCGACAAGACAGAGAGTAGGGCTCTGTTCCTTGCCGCCGAGAAGCTTACGCACTGACAGGCGCTCAAGAATCTGCTCTTTGTGTTTGGCGGGGCCAAAGTAACCCGTGCTCAGAATCCGCTCGGCATCGGCGATATTCACGTCCTCAGGTGAAGACTTTCCCCAGGGAATGTTCAGAAGCCAGTCAAGATACCTCTTGGTGGCACCAAACTCTGCTGATGCCGACGAGAGTTGACTTAGTCTATCAATCTCGATCCTCGCCCGATCCTTAACCTCATGAGGAAGGTTCAGTGTACTCTTGATCAAGGCGTTCCAGTGGGCGGCTTCTTTTTCCTGACCGAAATCATCACCCAATTGACGACGAATCTCATGCAGTTGCTGTCTGAGGAAGTAGTTTTTCTGTTCCCCCTCGATCCGCTTCTTGAACTTCTCCAGTACAATAAGAGACGTAGCAGCACCACTTCATGCGCCATTAA
>QNAF01000193.1 GCA_003641405.1 Candidatus Zixiibacteriota bacterium
ACTCAAATCCAACACCCGGTCGAGACGACGTAAATGATGATCCTCCGGGACCATAGCCTCCAAAGAAGGCAACAAAGTCATCTCTAAACCTAATCGCTCTCGTCTTGTCTGCATGTAAAAAATATAGAAGATGCAACACCCAAAACAAAGGACTTTATCAACAAGCCCCAATGGGTGCGCCACCAGAAACCTCAAAACCCACCAGTTCTGAAAGCTATATAACTATCCAGAATCAGCTCTTCACAACAATACTAAGGAGTCTTCCGGGTACGTATATCTTCTTGATGATCTGCTTGCCTTCAGTGTGTTTTGCGACTTTCTCACTCGCCTCAGCCGCCTGCTCTACGACAGCCTGATCGGCGTCAACTGCTACTGCGACAGTATCTCTGAGCTTTCCATTGACCTGTACAGCAATATTGATAGTCTCACCAATAACTGCGTCAGGATCATGCACCGGCCATGTTGATTTGAATACTGATTGCTCAAAACCAGCCAACTGCCACATTTCTTCAGCGAGATGCGGAGCCAACGGTGCAACCATCTGAATTGTCTTTAGTACGACCTGATCATTCAACTCGTCTGACTTTATTACTTCAGGATTGTAATCCCTGACCAGCTCCATCAGTGCCGCAATAGCAGTGTTGAATTGAAGACGCTCAAAGCTCTCAGAAACGCGCTTGATTGTCTGGTTTAGCTTGATGTAGAGTGACCACTCGGCTTCCGGGAGTGAACCGGACTTAAAGTAACACTTTAGGTCTGGTCCGGTACCTCTGTAATCGCTAATGATAGGATACAGCTTATTAACAATGAACTTCTCGACTCCTGAGAGTGCGTCATCGCTCCATTGGACGGGTTTTTCAGATGGTGCCGTGAAGAACATGCCAAGCCGTGAAATGTCAACGCCGCGCTCGTCGCATAGCGCGATCGGGGAGACCACATTGCCTTTGGATTTGGACATAACTTCGCCATCGGCGTCTGACACCATGCCGTGATTGAACAGCTTTTTGACAGGCTCCGCGGTACTAACCCAGCCCAGATCATGCAGAAACTTGTGGAAGAACCGGAAATAGATCAAATGCCCGGTGGCGTGAGTGATACCACCAACGTACAGATCTATTGGCATCCAAGCTGCGGCTTTCTCCTTGTCGAACGGAGCTTTGTCGTTGAGAGCGTCAATGTATCGCAGGTAGTACCATGAGGAACAGACAAAAGTGTCCATGGTATCCGGATCTCGCTGAGCCTCTCCCCCGCACTTGGGACACTTTACATTCATGAACTCCGGAACGTCGGCCAGCGGCGACCGTCCCTTGGGATGATAGCTTTCAACTCTTGGCAGGACAACCGGCAGTTCTGATTCGGGAACCGGAACCAAACCACACTTGTCACAGTGAATGATCGGGATAGGACAACCCCAGTATCTTTGACGTGAGATCGACCAGTCCTTGAGCTTGTAGTTCACTTTGCGGCGACCGATGTTCTTTTGTTCGGCGTATTCCGATACACAATCCAACGCCTTCTCCCCTGTCAGTCCGTCGAACTGCGCAGAGTTGATCATCGGTCCGTAGTCTGTGAAAGCGTCTTCCATTGTGTCAACGTCCAGAGTCGTGTTTTTGTCCGGATGTATTACAACACGTATGGGAATGCCGTACTTCTTCGCAAAAGCGAAATCTCTCGTGTCATGCGCCGGTACCGCCATGACTGCGCCTGTACCGTATCCGGCCAGGACGTAGTCGGCTACCCATAGCTGCACACGTTCACCATTATAGGGATTGATTGCGTACTTGCCGGTGAAGACACCATCCTTGTCTTCACTCAGCGATGCCCGCTCAATATCCGTACGTGTGGCGGCTTTCTTCTGGTATTCAGCGACTTTGGCTGTGTACTCGCTATCGAGATTGAGGCTCTTTAGAATCTCAGCTTCCGGAGAAATAGCCATGAAAGTAACGCCGTAGATCGTATCGGGTCGAGTCGTATAGATAGGCAGTTTCTTGCCGGTTTCCTCGATAACGAAATCAACTTCAAGTCCGTGTGAGCGGCCAATCCATTCCCGTTGTATGGTCTTGACATTATCAGGCCATTCCGGCAAGGTGTCGAGGTCGTCTACGAGTCGGTCAGCATAGTCTGTGA
The DNA here is from genome assembly GCA_003641405.1 of Candidatus Zixiibacteriota bacterium. Taxonomy (GTDB): domain Bacteria; phylum Zixibacteria; class MSB-5A5; order GN15; family FEB-12; genus B22-G1. The sequence continues at coordinate 2,128 of QNAF01000193.1, forward strand.
TGCGGAAATACCAGCCAACCAGCTCTTTTTTCTCGACCTGGGCGCCGCTCCGTTCGGCAATGCCGTCCTTGACCTGTTCGTTGGCCAGAACGGTCTTATCTACCGGATCCCAGTTGACCCATCCGGTTTTCTGGTAGGCGAGTCCCTTGTTGAACAACTGCAGGAACATCCATTGAGTCCACTTGTAGTAGCTTGGATCGCTGGAGTCTACTTCGCGTGACCAATCAAATGAGACACCCACTTTCTGGAGAGTCTTGCGGCTGACGCCGATATTCTGCTTGGTCCAAACCTGCGGATGAGTATCGTGCTTGATAGCTGCTCTCTCGGCTGGCAAGCCAAACGCATCCCATCCGAACGGATGCAGCACTTCTTTTCCAAGCATCATTTGTTGGCGTGCGACAGCATCCCCAATTATGTAGTTACGGAAATGGCCCATGTGGATGTCACCGGAAGGATAGGCATACATGACGAGCATATAGAAGTTGTTGTCGGCGCTGGGCTTATCCGGTGCTCTATAAAGTTGTGCTTCACCCCACCGCTGCTGCCACTTTTCCTCGATTCCGGCGAAGTTGTAGCCGGGAATCGATTTCTTTGATAGGTCTGTCTTCATGTCATGTCATCCTGTCTGCCGTCAATGATTGAGCGGCATACTATCAAAATATCGGTTGGCAGGCAACAGTTTTGAGCCTGTAAACTCACTGATGGGACTTGTTACAGGTTATTCTGTCCTCGCCACCGATTGAGAATTACTGTCCCGCCTGATAGTTTATTGGTGATGCGAGCCTTGAGATGCTCCAGATGGTAGAAGCGGCCGCGCCTGATCTTCTGGTTGATGCTGAAACACGTGTCATAGCCGTATATGGCTATTCTGCCATGAGCAAGGGGAATATCATCACGGTCTGTTGGGAAATCCATGGTGAATCCGAAATCGTAACCTGCCTCAGCAACAGCCAGTCGCACCCGCCGGTTACAACGTCCGAACGGATAGCTGATGGTCGTTATATCCTGACCGGTGAGTTGTTCGAGTATGTCCTTTGACTCGGTCAATTCTCGTATCAGTTTTGGTTCATCACAACTGGTCAGGTCGACATGCGAGTGTCCGTGAGAGCCAAACTGCACTCCGATCCGGGCCAAGTCCTGAATTGATCGCCTGTCAAGATGGGGCACCGACCTGAACAAGTGGCTATAGTCCCACCGATTGCTCTTCCCTATCCAGGCAGTAGGCATGAAAACCAGCGGTTTGAAATTGTACTGCTTCATGAGTTGGGGGAGCCAGCCAGCCAGGTGCTGGTAGCCATCATCAAAGCTAATCATCAGGTGCTGTGGCTGACCAGTTGGGGCGGGTGTCAAAGATTGGCAGAGGTGATAGTCCGAGTTCCGGAGATAGTCCATCAGACGTCTGAAACGCCTTGGGGAATAGTTGGTCACTCCAAAGCTCACCTGCGATGCGAGCTTGTGGAAAGCCAGAACTATTGGAGGAGCAGTGCTGTGTGGTGTGTTCGTTTTGCTATCTGACGGTTCAGCCGATATCATCGAAGGTGCCCTTCTCAACCGGCCCAAGTGCAGTCACTGTCATCTGGGATTCGTCGAGAACTCGAACGGCAAGAGACTGTACGTCCGATGGTGTCACCATGTCTATCTGCTTGATCGACTGTTCAAGGGACTGGTAGTTTTCCCCGACAAGTTCGCGGCGTCCCAGTCTTGCCATACGGTTCGTGGTGGCTTCCAGGCCGATAGTCAGGTGGCCTTTCAACTGAGCTTTCGCCTGATCCAGTACCACAGAAGATAATCGATGTCGCTTCATTCGTCGACATTCTGCAATGATTAGATCATAGGCCTGCCTGAGGTGCGTCTGATCGGTGCCGAGGTAAACGCCGAAAAGACCGTGATCGCGGAAGAAATCATGATAGCAGTATACGGAATATGCCAAGCCTCGCTGCTCCCGAATCTTCTGGAACAGCACGGATGACATTCCCCCTCCAAGGTGTGTGGCAAGCGCCAGAACCGCCATCTTGTCGTTATCCCGGTAAGAGACGCCGGGAAAACCAACACAGAACTGAGTCTGATTGCTGTCTTCGGATTCGATAAGAACTCTTTGCGGATTCATTCTAATAGCAGTTGGAGATGATTCAGCGATGCCATCAGGAAATGAGAACTTTTCACGTACAAGTTTGACAAGTTTCTGGTGCGATACCGATCCGCTGGCGGCAATCACAATTGATTCCGCACGATAGTGCCGGGCCAGATACTTCACAAGTCTGGCACGCGGCATGCCCATGATGATCTCCTGGGAACCCATGATAGGCTGCCCAAGGGGGTGATCGCCCCAGAAAGCTCTTGCGAAAATGTCATGAACGTGATCAGTCGGGTTATCCCGGGATTCCTTGATCTCCTCACAGATAACAAGTCTCTCGCGTTTTATGTTGGTCGGTGTCATGGTAGCATGACAGGTGATGTCAGCCAGTATGTCCACCGCCTCAACAAGATGCTCGTCAAGTACACGCGCCGTAAAACACGTATGTTCACGACTGGTGAAAGCGTTAAGTGAACCACCAATTGATTCCAGCGACGAAGCAATCTGTTTGGCAGATTTGTGCTTTGTCCCTTTGAACACAAGGTGTTCGATAAAATGCGAGAGCCCGTTTTCCTCGGTGGTTTCGTTTCGGGAACCTACATCAACCCAGACTCCGATAGAGATGGACCGTACCGAGGGCAGTCTTTCAGTGACTACCCTCAATCCGTTTCGCAGCGTGGTCTTGCGATATTCGCTGCTGTCCTTTCTGGTTTTCTTAGTAGCTACCATTGTGTCCCTGAGCTATCGCCGGCCTCTCGGCGACCGATCACGCCTCGGGGGTGGCGGTCCCTGGGGTGCTCCTTGTGATGAGCCACCGTCTCCATCCATCAGAAGCGCTTTGCGGGACAATCTCACACGGCCGTCATTGTCAATACTGATAACCTTGACGCTCATTCGGTCACCGACACGGCAGATGTCTTCCACCTTGCCTACCCGGCTGGTGTCAAGCTCCGAGATATGAACGAGACCGTCGGTGCCGGGAATGATCTCCACGAAGGCACCGAAATCAGTAGTACGACGCACAATGCCATCGTAAACCTTGTTCAATTCCGGCTCCTCGACAATCGACTCGACACGGGACAGGGCAGCCCGTCCGGCTTCGGCGTCTGAAGATGCGATCATTACCGTGCCATCGTCGCTGATATCCACCTTGGCGCCGGTCTCCTCAACAATGCTCCGGATCATCTTACCAC
>QNAF01000194.1 GCA_003641405.1 Candidatus Zixiibacteriota bacterium
GGACCATAGCCTCCAAAGAAGGCAACAAAGTCATCTCTAAACCTAATCGCTCTCGTCTTGTCTGCATGTAAAAAATCTAGAAGATGCAACACCCAAAACAAAGGACTTTATCAACAAGCCCATTGAGGGCGGTCCACCCGGCACAGCGACCGCCGGTGCAAGTACCGGTGAGATGGAACATCAGCCGTTTCATCTCCGAGTTTGCATACATATCTTCCGGCTCTCGAATAATCGAAAGATAGCGACTGATCGGCTCTCCGCTCAAGTGTGAGACCGTAGTTACTTTGTCCCGATAGTCCTCATCTGCTGCTGCCCTGAATGTCCAACCGTGTCCGGCAACAGTCCGCCTGGTTGCCGGGTGAGTCGTCACATCCTCGATGAGCTCATCGAACTTGTAGATATTTGGACGCATGGACCGAAGTGAATCGAGGTACTGCTCGTAAGTCTTAATGGCCATCTGTTACCTCCGAAGTGTTGCGAAGTATCTTCTTTGACTAACATAACCCCCAGCCTCACCACAACACAAGCCGGATTTGGAAACGGCCATGCAAAAGGGCCGGTTTCAACCGGCCCTTTAGAAACTCTGCCTTGCTGCGCGGGATTATGTTTTACGGTAAGATCAGGGTAAAATCTGCAGTGAAACCCTGGAAGCTACCTCCCGAAATAAACGAGAAGTCCTTGTTGTTCGTAATGCCAAGCTTGGTAGTAATATGCTCACCGGAGCTCATCGCAAGGTCATCTTCGTTGCCTGTGGACAAAGGTCGCCAAAGCACAACCGTGTATTCACCTGAGGAATACAACATATTGGCACGAGTATCCCAGCGACTCCCACGATCTCCTGACATTGAGCCAACCGAGTCTATGGTTACCCAACCGGGGACAATGTCGCCGATCTCCCAGCCACCAGATGGAACTATGTCAAGGCTGTCAGATTCGGACATCGGCAAGACATACCCAGTGAACGCACTGGTCGTGTTGTGAAAGTAAGTGGGGCGGTTGAAAGTACCATACTGATTATCTATCGCGATCTGGAGGTCACCGGCATCACTTGTGAGGTTCGGACTAAGATAGGTCATGTCTTCGGCAAATCCGGACGTTCCGTTGGTACCGACCTGCTCCGTAGCGGTAGTCAGTGCGCGCCAGTGCCAGGCATCTCTCGCCCCGCCTGCCATCCCTGAGAACAGAACCAGCAACTGGTCCTCGAAATTAGTGATAAGGCTGTTGCTGTGCGTCTCAAACAGGGGATCTCCTCCAGAGACGTCACTAACTTCCCAGTATGCGCGCCAGACGTTCATACTGTCATCAGCCCACCGGAAACGCATGTACAGCTTATCATCATAGACAGCCGCCTGAACGCTAATACTGTTGGCCGTAGCGGGTAGCGCCGTAACTCCACGCTTTGACCATGATGAGAGGGGAACGGCGATATCGGTCGCAGTCACCGAACCCCACCCAGAATAATTAACTGAATCCGGCGCGCTGGCCAGAGCCGCCGCCGTAACAGTCACTACAACAGGTGGCGGATCCGGCTCGGTACCTTTGTCATCCCCACAGCCGACCCATACTAAGCAGATCAGGACAAAAGGCACTATGAGCAGTTTCTTCATGATATTACCTCCAGACAGTTTTGTTCACCTCAGTAATGTCAATATAAGTACAAATGATCCATCACGAAAGACGAATCATTTCTGCAATCGCTTTACCACAACCATCGTCAGATCATCAAATGTGTACGACTTGGGGGCGAATTCTGTCACGGCAGTGTAGATGGCATCAGCAATGGCGGTTGCAGGTTTCAAGCGGTGTTCTCTGATCGTATCGACGAGTCTGCTAAGCCCGAACTCCGCACCGTCTTCGGCGAACACCTCGGTCACACCGTCGGTGTAAAGAACCAGAACATCACCGGGATTGATTACCAGAGCTCTTTCTTCAAAAGCTACGCCATCGGTTACACCGAGCACGGGACCGCCTTCTCGCAAATACTCAACTTCACTGCCTTCACGCAGAAGGATAGGCGGATTGTGTCCGAAATTCGAAAATGTAAGGATGTGATTCTTGGAGTCCAGAACGCCATAGACACCGGTAACGTAGTTGCCCGGCTCAACGGATTCCTTCAACAGCGAGTTCACTTTCTCACCGATAGTCCTGATCGAATAATTGTTGCGAATCTCGGCTATGAGTGACGCCCGAAAAGAGGCCATAATAAGCGCCGCCGGTATGCCCTTGCCGGATACGTCAGCAATCGCAATACCGGTATGCTGTTCGACAATATGGATGAAATCATAGTAGTCACCCCCGACCTGGCCGGATGAGATATTGCGACCGGTCACCTCGTAACCGGAAATATCCGGATCGATATCCGGAAGAAAACTCCGCTGAATTTCCCGGGCTACATTGAGCTGTTCTTCGAGCTTCCTCGCTGCGAGGAGGTTTTCGTGCAACCGGGCCCTCTCCACAGAGATGCCGGCCTGAGAAGCAAAGGCCAGGATTAGCGACGCATCCCGGTCACCATAGGCGTCGAGTTGATCGGATTCGAGATTGATTACGCCAATCACCCGGTCATCAACCTGGATCGGCACCGCGATCTCACTGCGAGTGGAAGTGCTATTGTCGAAATAGCGCTCATCCGCTTCAACATCGGGCACAATGATTGACTCTCCGTCAGTCACCACGGCGCTGACAATCCCCTGACCGAATTTGACGCGCAGATTGGCGTTGCTGGAAGGGTCATACCCCACAGTGTAGATCGACCTCATGTCGCCGCTGACATCGTCTACGAGAAACACGGCTCCCAGGTTATAGTCAACAGCTTGTTTGAGCGAGTCCAGAATAGTCCTGAGGACTTCGTCAAGACTCAGCGAACCGGACAGCTTTTTGCCCGTTTCATAAAGAAGATTTTTCTGAAGGGCTTCCCTCTTGACCTTGCGATAGAGGTGAGCGTTATCAACAGCCACCGCGATCTGGTTGTTCAGACCGGTGAGGATGTCCAGGTCTTCTTCTGTGAACTCACCGTCGGCTTTGTTGATCGCCTCCACCACGCCAATCATATGTCCTTTACCGACCAGTGGCAGCGATATCACCGTTCGAAACTCTGTCCCGACTACTTCTTGAAACTCTTTATCAATGCGAGGATCGTTTCTGGCGTCGGCTACAATGATTGGCTCGCGATGTTGCGCCACCCAGCCCACAATACCGGTTCCCGGTTCCCTAACAGCCTTGGACACAGTGAATTCCGGACTCTTCATGTGCCGGATATTCATCCCCGGACGATTAGGATCAAACCTGTAGACAAGGGCGGATTCAGCATCAACAGCCTTCATGACCAGTCTCAGTACCAGTTGGATCAACTCCTCGTAGTCCATAGTGGAGTTGAAGACCCGTGCCGCTTCAAGCAGCAGCTTCTCAGTCCGCGTATGTTGCACTTTCTCACTCATGGCTGAGTCAAGGTACGGCTTTTAGGCAGGTTGTCAAATAGAAGAGGGGGGATCTAACAAATCGTTAGTGGCATGTTCACGGACACTCTCAGAGTGGTTGATCCTACCAGCAGGAGGACAGCTGGTTTCCTTTTCATCAGATTCCAGGATAGAATGCTCCTCATTCTGCAGAGCCTTGTTTGATTCGATGTTGCGCTTCATGCCGGTTGTTCATATATTTAGGAATTAGAGGTTAACTCTTGTACAGTTCAGATTGAGACGGAGGAGCTAAGATAATGTACCTGCGAAGATCGATCTTATGGTTTGGAATGTGCGTAACTTTGACCTTAGGGTGTACATCCGGCCTAAAGGACCCGTTTGTCGATATGCGGGAAGCACCCAACCCCGACTATGGGTACCACTTCTTCAACACACCATTCATGAAGTGAGATACTCTCGATAGTTGCAAGCGGGCTTTTTTCGTTGACTTGGGGAACAGTGACCGTAGTTTGCGAACGCTGAGGCTTGGCACGGCAGGATCTTTTTTGATCCTGTTGTCCACAGTGAGTTCGGAGGAGTGGCTGAGTGGTCGAAAGCGGCGGTCTTGAAAACCGTTGTGCCGCAAGGTACCGTGGGTTCGAATCCTACCTCCTCCGCTTTGACTTGTAACATATTGTGGCGCAATATCTTGCGCCGTAGGTTCGAAGTTTTTCGAACGGATTTCTAACGTAACGCAATTGAATCGTCTCAATCAAAAAGTGATTAAGCCTCTGTTTCAGATCAGATTGTACACACTTTGTCTCCACCTTATTTACCATAAACTTCGCAAGAAGGGATGGGGGGTTCGACTTCCCACCCTCATCTTGTTGTACCGCATGCGTTTCCGAGAACAACAGCTACTGTATCCCCTAATAACGCTGAATAACATGACACCTTTTTTGGTCATAATGAATATTTCTCCGTAGGGAAGTCGAACCTCGATCTCCATATTAATTTCCTGTAATTCGTAATTGGTTATCAGGGCATATGAAAGCATTTCTAAAATTGTCCCTAAAATACTCTTGACAAACTGAACTAAAAAACCGATATAGTTTACCAAGTCTACTAAGCGAAGGAGCCTTGTGATGGATAAAAGGTCAGATATCTTGGAAGCGGCAGCAGCATTATTTGCTCAATTCAGCCTAAAAAAGGTGACTGTCGATGAGATAGCTGAAAAGGCATCTGTCTCAAAGGCAACGATATACAAGTATTTTGACAGTAAGGAAGAGGTTTTTGATCAAGTTGTTAAAGCCGAATCGCAACAGCTTTGGGACGCTGTTACCATTGCTGTTGATGAAGCTCCATCAGTAGTTGATAAGCTTAGAGCTTATCTGCTGACCAAAATCACCAAGATTCACGAATTGGTCAATTTCTATCGGGTGACTCGGGAGATGTGGAATGAATACTGGCCTTATGTTGATTCAGCTCGATCCATATTTATCGCTCAAGAGAAGGAACTCATTAAAGACATACTTGAAGAAGGTAATCGTGCGGGCGAACTCAACATAGCCCAAACAGAGCTCACAGCTCACACTATAGTAATCTCACTCAAATCAATGGAGTTTTCTTGGGCAACTGAAACTTGCGGCGTGCCATTGGAAGAGTATGTCGACTTTTTGATTACACTTATCATGAACGGTATTGGAAGGAAATAAATGTCTCTTGAATTCGACAGAGCCAGTGAGGCAATAGCAGAAGGATATGCTGAGGCGAAACGCCGACTTGCTATGTTACCAATGAAAGGAGAATGATTTATGTCTCTTAGAATCGGGCGAAATTGGCGACATATGCGCCGCTATCGGCAGATCCTTGGTATTCTCCTGAAGTACGGATTTGGTGATGTTGTGGATGTCACGCGCAAGGACCTTATAAGTCGCTTTGGCGA